>CAZBEL010000040.1:0-9627 GCA_964490885.1 uncultured bacterium | reverse complement strand
CAAGGCCTGGGTGAGATCCTCTAGGCTCCAGTCGTCCAGGGTTACCACCCCCGTCTCGCTTAGGATGCGCTCCGTGAATAGGACCAACTCCCCCAAATCCCGGTCCTTAAGCTGAGCCGCTATGTCTTGCCCGGTGAGAAGGCCACTCACGGTAACCAGGTCCCGTCCGAAAAAATCGTTATGGATGGGAACGTACCTTACCTCGAGGTTCTCCACCCCATTCAGTATCGGGACGAAATAGTCCCGGAAATAGGGGGCTATGAGGGTTCCGCTGCAAAGGGTGATCCGGAGTGGTTCCGGTAGCCGCGAAGGCCAGGAAGCCGCCTGCCACCCGGCCATGAACTGAGCCACCTGGCCCACGCCGTTCTCGGTGAGGTCCACGTCCCCGTATGCTTCCACCCCGGGTAAGGCCTCTCCGGCTAACAGATACCATTCATCCCCTAAAAATAGGAACGGGCGGCCGTCGCCGTGACGATAGGCGGGCTCCAAGGAATGGAATTCCTCCAGGAACCGCCGGGCGTACCCCGGTGTGACGGACTCCAGTACCGGTAACTCCTTGCGGTACTTGGTAAGGCCCACGGGCACGATGGAAAGGGTACGCGCCAGAGGGCTGAAGGCATGAATATCTTCAATGGTTCTCCGTAGAATATCCCCGTCGTTCCACCCGGGACAGAGCACCACCTGGGCATGAAGCTCGATCCCATGGCCAGTGAGGTACTGAAATTTCTCTAATAATCGGTCGTCCTTACCATACAAAAGCATCTCCTGCCGCTTCTTTGGATCAGTGACCTGGACCGAAATATACAGTGGTGACAGGCGCTGGGTAACGATGCGCTCTAGATCCTTGGGGCCCATGTTGGTCATGGTGATATAGTGTCCGTGGAGGAACGACAGGCGGTAGTCGCCATCCTTGAAGTACAGGGCCTGACGTAGGCCCGGGGGATTCTGGTCGGCAAAGCAGAACACGCACTTATTGGCACACTGACGGATCTTGGTATCTTCCAGGGTCACCCCTAAATCGTCGTCGGGGTCCTTTTCGATGTGATATTCGTAGACCCGTCCTTGCCGCCGAACGGTAACGGTGATGGCCTCCTCCGTCACCTGATAACGGTAATCCAAGGCATCCCGCAAGCGGGCACCGTTTAGCTTTTCAATGATGTCACCGGGCTGCCACCCCAGCTCCTGGGCAATGCTACCGGCGGTGATGGACTGGATTTTCATGGGCGGGAATTTACTACCGTAGGGGGAATTACCGGGGGTCTATCTGGGTGCGATAGGAACAGGTCGGAACCAACGCCTTTAAGACCCGTTACTCCTAGGCCGCTCTAAGGGGTATGTGAGACAGGTCACTGCTGGTTGGCACGGATACAATTTTATGCTTATTTTCCCACCGGACTCTCAGGCGGGGGCCTTGACCAGGAGTTCTTTCTTGCAGGAAAATCCGCTCCGTAAACGCGGTCTCCGCCTGATTTATATTTTAGTCGTGATGCGCATGATCATTCAAGTGTACTCCCTGCCTTTGATATAGATCAAATGACTCTTTGGCTCTCTCCTGCTAGACAATTCTGGTGGCCTATTCCACAAAGTTGATTACAAGCTAAACCCCGGCTCCCATAGTGTGTATATTCCAGAAAAATAGGGGTTGCTGGTGTGATTGGTAGTAACTCATACACCCCTTCTTAAAAAAGTAAACCCCGTCGACAAAGTCGTTTCCCGACGGGGTTTACAACAGAGCGAGCGAAGGGAATCGAACCCTCGTCACGAGCTTGGGAAGCTCGGGTAATAACCATTATACGACGCTCGCAAAGACCCCTTAATTTAATATGCACCAGGAGCAAAATAGACAAATTTTCCCTTCCTTTTAGTCGCCAATCCAAACCGCCTGGCCCCCGGGATTTCACCGACGGGAAGGGTGCGCGATGGATGCATTGTGAAGACCATTTTCCCCCTTACAGCGGGCCCATTTTAACCTCGTCGTTTTTACGGTGGGAACCTGACTGTCCTTTAGGGTGATAATTTTTCGTCGAAGAGAGGCCGCAGGGCACTTTTCTGCTTGCCGAAATTTTTCGCTGTGAATATATTGGTCCTGCCAACCAAGCCAATTATCACTTTTTCACTTGCCAACCTGATTTTTTCCAATCCGTATATCCACATGCCTAAATGAGGAAGACCACATGGCCGAAGCAATGGAGTTCAACTTCACGTTACCCAAGACGGAACGTCAGCCAATTGCACCTGAAATTGTTGAGCAAGTTCGGGAACTACAGCAGGAACAGGACGGCAAAGAGCGTCTAACCGTTCCTGAAAAGTATCGCCTAAAGACCTACTATGCCGGGGACAGCCTCGGGGCCGATGTCTTAAAGAATAAGTACCTGGCACCCTGGGAAAACCACCCCTGGGATATCTGGCAACGCCAGGCCCAGGCCATTGCTTCGGTAGAGTCCACAACCAAGTTACGGAAACAATGGACCGAAAAATTCTTTTCCATTTTAGAGGATTTCCGGTTTGTCCCTGGCGGTCGCATCATGCACGGCGCTGGCCGGGACGACATTACCACCACCCTTAACAACTGCTACGTAGTGGCCATCAAGGAGGATTCCATTCAGGCCATCTACCAAGCCATCATTAACGAAGCCCTCACCTACAAATACGGCGGCGGCTGCGGTCATGATCTATCCCTCCTCCGGCCGGCCGGGGAGCCCATTAACGGCACGGGGGGGGACTCCTGCGGGCCCACCGGCTTTATGAACCTCTTTTCGGAAAATACCAACACCATCGCCCAGCACGGCCGCCGCGGGGCCAACATGCAGACTCTTCGCGTGGACCATCCCGACATTGAGAAATTCATTGCCATGAAAACGGGCAACCTGGACATGGTGAAATACTCCAACATTTCGGTGCTCCTCACCCACGCCTTCATGGAAGCCGTGGAACAGGATAAGGACTTCGACCTGGTGTGGAACGGGAAGGTGTACAAGACGGTACGGGCCCGGGAGCTGTGGAACAAGATTATCCACCACGCCCACCTGAGCGCCGAACCGGGCTTACTATTCTGGGACACCATGAAGGACTACCACAACGCCGAGTACTGCAGCCCCCTGGTCTCCACCAACCCCTGTGCCGAACAGCCCCTCCCCGACGGTGGCTGCTGCAACTTGGGGGCCGTGAACTTGGAACGCTTCGTGGACGACAAGGGACACTTTATGATCGACGAGTTCAAGGAGACGGTGGCCTACGCCACGCGCTTTTTGGACAATGTGGTGGACTACAACCTGGAGCGCCACGCCCTGGAGGTGCAAAAGCATAATGCCCTGAGCGACCGCCGCATCGGCCTGGGTATCATGGGCCTGGGGGATATGCTGGTGAAAATGGGCATCAAGTACGACAGCGAGGACGCCCTGGAGACGGTGGACCAGATTATGAAGGTCTTCCGGGACACCACCTACGAGACCAGCACCGACTTAGCGGTGGAAAAGGGCCCCTTCCCCAACTTCCAGTGGAAGGGTTACGTCAAAAGTAAGTTCATCAAAGGCCTGCCTAAATACTTGAAAGAAAAGATCCAAAAGCAGGGCATCCGCAACGCCACCCTCACCACCGTGGCCCCCACCGGTAGCGGTTCCATTGTAGCCCGCGTCACCTCGGGGATCGAACCCATCTTCGCTACCTCCTACAAGCGCCGGGTAAAGCGCAACGACGGCTATGGCCGCTCCTTCGACGAGTACAAGGTCTACCACCCCATCGTGGAAAAACTTTTTAAGACCGATCAAAATTTACCCGACTACGTGGTCACCTCCCACGACATCGACCCCTACTTCCGCGTGCGCATGCAGGGGATTATCCAAAAGTATATCGACAGCTCCATATCCTCCACGGTGAACCTGCCCCGGGAGGTGTCGGAAGAAACGGTGGCCGACATTTATATGACCGCCTACAAGGCCGGTTTGAAGGGGATCACCGTGTACCGGGAGGGCTCCCGGGAAGGGATCCTCCTCACGGAAACTAAAAAAGGGGGTCAGGAGCAACCCACGAAAGCGACCACCACCAGGGAGCAACCAGCTGCCCGGGGAACCAAGGCGCCCCGCTTCCGTCCCGTGGTCACCAAGGGGATTACCCGGCGTATCCGCACCGGGGAGGGCTCCCTATACATTACCATCAACGAGGATGAGAATGGGCTCTGCGAAGTGTTCACCACCATCGGGAAGGCCGGGGGCAACGCCGCGGCCCAGTCTGAGGCCATCAGCCGTCTCATTTCCCTAGCCCTGCGCAGCGGTGTGGATCCCCACGCCATCGTCAAACAGCTCAAGGGCATCAGCGGACCCAACCCCACCTGGGAAGACGGCCGCCTGATCCTCTCCACCCCAGACGCCATCGGCAAGGCCCTGGACGACTACCTCAACGACCGCTACACCGACGGCCAGGCCGCCCACCAGGCCACCCACTTCACCATTGCCACGGAAGCCGAGGAACAGTCGGCGGAGGTCACTGACTTCACCCTGAAAAATATTACCACCTGCCCTGACTGTGGCAGCACGGTCATCCACGAGTCCGGGTGCGTTACCTGTACTACCTGTGGATTCTCCAAATGCGATTAAACCAGTTGCCTCAAGTAAAGAAGCCCCTTAAACGGGGCTTTTTTATTACATAAAATTTCTTTTTAACTAAGTTCAGCTATATGTCATCCTCTGTGGCTACCGCAACCTAAAACTCCATGATCTCCTTTTCCTTTAGCTCCAAGAGGGTATTCAAGTGTTCAATATGCTTATCGGTGAGGGTTTGCACCTCCTCCTCGGAGCGCTTGATCTCGTCTTCGGAAATGTGGCCCTCACTTAAGAGATTCTTCAACTGCTGATTGGCGTCCCGGCGCACGTTGCGGATGGCAATACGCCCCTCCTCCACCTGGTGGTGGACGATCTTAATGAGGTCCTTGCGCCGCTCCTCCGACAGGGGTGGGATGGGCAGGAGGATCACATCCCCGTTATTGTTGGGGGTGAGGCCCAGGTTACTGTCCAAAATGGCCTTCTCCATTTCCCGGATAATGGATTTATCAAAGGGCTGGATGGTAATGAGGCGAGCCTCGGGAACCGAAATGTTGGCTAGCTGATACAATGGTGTCTCCGTGCCGTAGTAGGGGACTTTAATGGAATTGAGGAGCTCCGGGTTGGCCCGGCCGGTGCGGATCTTGGCCAGCTCCTGGCGGGTATGCTCCACCGTCTGATCCATGCGGTGGGTGGCGTCTTCAAGGATCTCGTGGATCATGAGTTTACTCCGTTATCAGGGTTCCTAAGGCTTCCCCTAATATAATCCTTTTTAAGTCACCGGGTCGATAAATATTAAACACCCGAATGGGCAGGCCATTTTCCCGGCACAGGGCAATGGCGGTCATGTCCATGACCTTCAACTGTTTATTCAACACTTCGGAAAAAGTAATGGTGGTATACTTCACCGCCTGGGGGTTCACCATGGGATCGCTTTCAAATACCCCGTCAACCTTGGTGCCTTTCAAGACAATGTCGGCCCCCAACTCGCTGGCCCGCAAAACGGCGGCCGTATCGGTGGTGAAGTAGGGATTGCCGGTGCCCCCGGCTACCAAGACCACGCGCCCTTTTTCCAAATGCCTTAGGGCCCGTCGACGCAGGTAGGGTTCGGCGATCTGGCTCACGTTGATGGCCGACAGGGTACGGGTTTCACAGCCCATCTTTTCTAAAGCGTCCTGGACGCTGATGGCATTCATGATGGTGGCCAGCATGCCCAAATAGTCCCCGGTCACGCGCTGGAGGCCGCCTTTGGCGGCGGTCTGGCCCCGGAACAGGTTCCCGGCGCCGATGATGACCCCCATGCTCACGCCTAACTGGCGTACGGAGTTGATTTCCTGGGCTAAATAGTGGGCTTTTTCCGGGTCGATGCCAAAACCACTCTCCCCGGCCAAGACCTCCCCACTAAGCTTTAGCAGCACGCGGTGATAAATGGCCGAGGGCATGTAAGCGTCTAAGGACGACCGTTCACGGAAATACTGGACTCCCCGATGGCAAAGCGGGTGAAGCGGTTCACCATGATGTTCTCCCCTAAGGTGGCTACCGTTTCCGTGATGAGATCCTGGACCTTCTTATCGGGGTCCTTAATAAACTGCTGTTCTAAAAGACAAACTTCCTGAAAATATTTCTCTAAACGCCCTTCCACGATACGCTCAATGATGTTTTCCGGTTTCCCCGACCCCTGGGCCTGGGCCAGATAAATTTCCTTTTCCCGCTGGACGAACTCCTCCGGCAGGTCCTCCCGGGAGATGGCCAGGGGATTGGTGGCGGCGATCTGCATGGCAATGTTGTGGGCCAGCTCCTTGAAGCCCTCCGTCTTGGCCACGAAATCGGTCTCGCAATTGAGTTCCACTAAGACGCCCAACCGACCGCCGTGGTGGATGTAGGCCAGGACAATGCCTTCCTTGGCCTCACGCTGGGATTTCTTCTCGGCCTTGGCAATGCCCATTTTGCGTAAAAATTCCACAGCTCGCTCCATGTCGCCGCCAGTTTCCACCAGGGCGCGCTTACAATCCATCATGCCCACGCCGGTCTTTTCCCGCAGGGCCTTCACCGTTTTAGCGTCAATATGCATACCTTTACTTTTCCTCCTGTTCCACGGGTTCTTCCGCTACGTCTACCGTCTCTGAACTTTCTTCACTATTGGATTCTTCCGACGCAGTCTCCTCTTCCGAACTGGTGTCTGGGGTCCCGGCTGTTTCTGCCGGCTCACTCTCCGGCGCCTCCTCTTCTATTGTGCCCTCGGCTTCAGGTGCTGCTTCCGCTGTTTCTACCTGGTCTTCGCTCACAGCCGGTTCGGCCTCCGGTGCAGTGGGTTTTTCTCCCGTGCCCCTATTCATGGTCTCTAAAATGGTATCGGTAATAGCCGATATAATAAGCTGGATGGTGCGGATGGAATCGTCGTTGGCCGGAATGGGATAGGTAATGGGCGTGGGATCGGTATTGCTGTCCACGATGGCGATGATGGGAATCTCCAGGCTGCTGGCCTCCTTCACCGCTGTGGCCTCGTAGTGGGCATCCACCACCACCACCGCGTCGGGCAGGCGCTTCATGTCCTTGATGCCCCGGTGCTGATCGGCTAACTTAATGCGCTCCCGGTTCAGCTTCTGGATCTCCTTCTTGGTGAGGTCCTCGTAGATTTTGGAGCCCTCCTTCTCCAGCATCTGGAGGCGCTTGATGCTCTTTTTAATGGTGCTGAAATTGGTGAGCGTGCCCCCCAGCCAGCGTTCCACCACGTAGAACATGCCGCAGCGGTCGGCCTCCTGCTGGATAATGTCCTGGGCCTGTTTCTTGGTACCCACAAACAGGATCTCCCCGTTGCAGCGGATGATCTCCCGTACGAAGTCCAGGGCCTTCTCCAGCCCCCGGAGGGTCTCCTCCAGGTTAATGATGTGCACCCCGTTCTTCTCCATGAGAATATAGGGGGCGAAGTTGGGGTGCCAGTTCCGGGTCACGTGCCCGAAGTGGGCACCGGTTCCCAGTAAATTGTCGAAGTTAACGGTAGACATAGGCCTTTAACGCTTAGAAAATTGAAACCGTTTCCGGGCGCCGGGTTGACCGTACTTCTTGCGTTCCACACGCCGGGCATCCCGGGTCAAAAAGCCCCCCGCCTTTAAGGGGGGACGAAATTCCTGGTTCAGTTCCACCAGGGCGCGGGCGATGCCCAAACGAATGGCCCCCGCTTGGCCCGACAGGCCGCCGCCACGCACGCGGACGCGGATGTCGTAACTCTCCACCCCCTCCACGGTCACTAACGGTTGCAGCACTAACTGGGCCAGCGTCTCCCGCCGGAGATAGGTCCGGAACGGCTGGCCGTTGATTACAATCTCCCCCTTACCCGGGGTGAGGTATACACGGGCCACGGAAGCCTTCCGGCGACCCACTCCGCGATAGGTAACACTCGTCATTTAAATATCTAACTTTTGGGGTGCTTGGGCGGCATGGGGATGCTCCGGCCCGGCATACACCTTTAAATGCTTCAGCATCTGGCGACCCAGCCGGTTCTTGGGCAGCATTCCCTTCACCGCTGAAATAATGACCTGCTCTGGCTTGGTGCGCCGCAAATGATGGAGATCCACCACTGTGGTCCCTCCGGGATAACCGGAATGGCGGAAGTAAGTCTTCTGCTTTTCCTTGTTACCGGAGACGCGAATCTTTTCCGCATTGATTACCACTACGCAATCGCCCATGTCTAAAAACGGTGTAAAGGTGGGCTTATGCTTGCCCCGCAGGATCTTGGCGATCTCGCTAGCAAAGCGCCCCAGGGTCTTGTTCTGGGCGTCGGCCAGATACCAGGTCTTTTCGATTTCGCTTGCTGTTAATACTCTTGTCTTCATTTTCGTTTCGAATAAAGCCGTGGAATGTAGACGCTTAGAAATATGTGAATCAATAGCTATTCACAATAAAAAATAGTTTCTCTACAGCCCCCCTCAGGGACTCATACGGCTCCCAGCCACCCCTTTACCACAGTATATACCACTTTGCCCATTAGAGTATGACCCACAAAGGGGGAGTTTCGGGACCGGGAATGAATATCACCCTCACTGAAAACCCACTCCCGTTTCCGGTCTAGGATCACCAGTTCCGCCGGCTGGCCCACCCGGAGTAGGTCCGGCTCCAGCCCCACTATCTTCCGCGGCGCCACCGTTAAGCGCTTTAAGAGATCCAGGAAAGGAAGCTGGTTTTCTTCACAGAGAACCTTATTCACCACCCCGAAACAGCTCTCTAACCCGATCATCCCGAAGGCCGCCTCGTCGAAGGTAGTTTCCTTTTCCTCGATGGTGTGGGGGGCGTGGTCCGTGGCGATGCAGTCCACAACTCCCTGGACGACGGACTCAATGAGGGCCTGGCGGTGGGTCTCGCCGCGCAGGGGTGGGGCCACCTTCAAATGGGTGTCGTAGGTCTTAAGGGCCTCGTCGTTAAAGTACAGGTGGTGAGGGGTCACCTCGGCGGTAACCTTCAGGCCCTGGGCCTTAAACTTCCCTATGAGCGCCACAGCCTCACGGGTGGTGACGTGGGGCACGTGCAAAGGAGCCCGGCACAGGCGGCTGAGGGTCAAATCCCGGTACACCATGGTCACTTCGGCCTGGCTGGGATTTCCCGGTAGGCCTAAACGGGTGGAGACGGGCCCTTCGTTCATCACCCCTTCCCCTCGGAGGTAGGGGTCCTCGGCGTGATTGATGATGGGCACCCCAAACAAAGACCCGTACTCCAGGGCCCGGCGCATGACAGCCCCATTCGCAATGGGCACACCGTCGTCACTGAAAGCCACGGCCCCGGCTTCCACCATGGCCCCCATTTCCGTGAGCTCCTGGCCCTTTTGGCCCTTTGTGACAGCCCCGATGGGATGAATATGAATAGGGCAGGTGCGGCCCTGCTCCACAATGTAGCCCATGGCCTCGGGCGTATCCAGGGGCGGGGTTGTGTTGGGCATGACGCATACTCGCGTGAAGCCCCCAGCCAAGGCGGCCCGGGACCCTGTGGCTAAGGTCTCCTTGTCCTCCCGACCGGGCTGGCGGAAATGGGCGTGAAGATCGCAAAACCCCGGGGTGATGGCCAGGCCCGTACAGTCGATGGTATGAGCCCCTTCCTCCTT
>CAZBEL010000039.1:0-9794 GCA_964490885.1 uncultured bacterium | reverse complement strand
AACATCACCCTTATTCCAGACCCTACCCGCCGTGGGGCGTTGATCCCTCGCTAAGACGGGTGTGGTAATTAAAGTTGCCATTATGATTGATCCCCCGAAAAATAATTTGTACCGGCGCAAGGTAGAAAAGCCACTACTCCTCATTTATTCAGTTGAAAGCATCACTTGCGGTGATATTCCTGTGTTTTGTGGCATCCTGGAGTACAGCTTCCCCCATCGTTGAGTGGTTTGTAGTTCAAAGGCATGTCCCAACTGCCGAAAGGAACAGTGTCGCGAATGTGGAAAGGATGAGTGGAGGCGTGCGTCTGGTGGCAGGCTCGGCATGTGCGTCCCTTATCACGATTCACATGAAGAAAATGCAAGTTGCGGTCGCCATCTCTAAAGTTGGTCATCCGCGTTGTATTGGGATCCAATACATTTTCCTCTGGATGACACTGAAAACAGAGCTGGTAATTTTCCAGGAAGAAAGGTGCGTAAAACGCCCGCGGGTAGTAGTAACGCAAGAGACGAATATTCTCCGACCCATGGGGTTGGTGGCAACCAGAGCAGTCCTTCTCCCGTACTGGCCCGTGCCAATCGGTATTCTGCGACAAAAACTTTTTCATACTCGGTATGGTTATCTTCCCTGCTTTCAGGGGCTTATTGTGACAACCGAGGCATAAATCAAAGGTGTTGTCCTTTAAATTCTTAGCGTAATTCGACCCATGGGGTAAGTGACAATTATTGCAGGTTTTTCCCGATTCCACCGCCTCATGATGGGAGGTGGCCTTGCTAATCAAATCATCAATGTCCGCATGGCAACCAAGGCATAGATCGGGTACCGGATCCATGAGTTGGTACTCATTCTCCGAAGCGTGTGGACTATGGCAATTCGTACAGGATTCCTGGACCGGTTCGTGATTATTGGCCAAAGATTCAATCTCTACCTGTTTTAATTCGTGGCAATCGTAGCAGGTAGCATTGACGCTCTCCTTTTTCAATAAGGCATTGGGAACACTTCCATGACCGGAATGACACACGGTGCAGGCACCAACGGCCACGGGACCGTGCACAAAAGGAAGGTCTTCGGTAGCAGTATCATGACATTGGTTACAGGTTATCCCGACTGTTGGACCCCGAATAAGCTCAGCTAAGTTGCTCTGGTGAGGATCATGACACATTACACACTGACCATTTTGAACTGGTGGATGGAGATTGGGGTCATCTAAATAGGGCTCATGGCAGGTTGTACACAACTCGGCAATGTCCTCAGCCACCAAGACCATCTCTGAGCCTTTCCGTTTAGGATGGTTTTTCTTCACCTGCTGATGGCAACTCTCGCAGTCCCCCTCTTCTACCGGTAAATGAACCACACGCTTGATACGCAGCTCACTATGGCACTCTCCCTGGAGACAACCTTGGGCTTTAACGATTCCAGCCCCTATAAAGGGGATAACAATGACTAAACGCAGAAGGATGGTTTTCACTTCCATAAGCTAATACCTCATAGGTCTATGATCTTTTCCATGACATTTCAGGTAACATGCACCTTTATCATCACCGAGGTCTTCAAACTTTAATATACCTTGGTTGTTAGCGGACACATAATCCGTGTTGAAATTAATTAGATGGTTATTATTATAAGATCCATGTGGATCATGGCAGGTTGTACAGGAAGCTTTTACACCCTCAATATGTTTTTTATGTCTCCTAAAACTTTGATTACCTAAGATACTATTGCGGTCATGGCACTTATAGCACAGTGCATATATAGCACTGGTCTCATTATTATAATCACTAAATATCATTTGGGCCGACAACAAGGGTGAATAATTCGACCCGTGGGGTCCTTTGGGGTTATTTCCAGACCCTGCTTCATCGTTCTCGTGGCAGTCGGTGCAGTAAATAATTGAATTCTCAGTGTAAGGGGATTTCAGACTGGGCACATTAGTATTTTGCCCCTGACTGTAGACCGGGTGAAAGGAAGGGTTATTTTCGGCGAATTCAAGGCGAATGCTATTCTGAGCGTCCACCCTGGGCACGTAAACAGGGATGGAAGGAATAATGTTTTGATGGCATTTTAAACAAATCTCATACTGATACTGGGCCGGATTCACCACCGACCCGTTTTTATCCACTCCGATTACCCCTGTGAGGGGACCGGTGACGTCAGGAGGCGTGGCACCGGCCGTGGCCGTCTCGTGGGGATTGTGGCAGTCACTACACTCTACGTGGAGCGACATGGTGGTAGGATCTTCTTCGGGATTGTGCACCTGGTTATAGCTACTTACTGGATGGGTCGACGGTTTAAGTAAAGTGACCTGGATATTCTTGGTGGCCACGTTTCCATTATGACACACTAAACAGTTGTCCTCCTCGGCGCTGGACTTCAACAACCAGTACAAGCTGGCGCCCCCGTGGGAGGTGTGGCAATTATTACAGGCATTTTCACTCACCGAAGACCAGTCGGTATACGGCCAGGGATCAGGTCCATTACCATTCCAGGTGGCATTTGAAGTATTATGCGTACTAGGATTCCAATTATTAATATTGTGACATTGCGTACACAATCCCCCGTTAATGGGGTTGTAGTTGAGAAAGTCTCCGTACTGGTCATCATGGGGATCGTGACACGATGTGCATTCCAAATTACGTGTAATTGGCGGATTGGTGAGGTGACACCCCCCGCAATTAAAACCCGTGGGATGAACATCAATGTTGAGGGGATGATCATCACCAAGATCGTCCGACAGATTACTGCGGTAGCTGGGGGGGATCTTATCCATGCCCACGGGGAAAGAAATAGGGTCAGTCCGATTCAAAACCAATCCTAAGGCTACGGTCCCATCATGGCAACTTAAGCACAAGCGGGAAGCAATGAGGGGTTGCTGGGTATTAGCATCCATGGAGGGGCTGCCGTACAACGAGTAGGAGACGGCACTCTCTGACCGATTCCACAAGGGAGCCTGGGGATCCCCGCCATGGGTGGCATGGCAAAAAATACATACTTGGGTTTCCTGAGTGGCCTTGAAATCACCCACACCCGTAACCGATAGATTATGTTTGGTATTGAGAATCGTATTCTGACCAAACCCTACGCTCAGGATCGCACCGCAAACGACGATGGAGCGCCAATTAATCATACAACTTCCTGAAAACCTGTATCCGGTTGTTCATAGTGTCGGTAACATAGATCAGGTCGCCGATAATGGCGATATCGGTGGGCATGAGAAATTCTCCAGGTAAGTGTCCACTGCTGCCAAACGGCAACAAGAATTCTCCCTGGGGAGAGTAAACCTGGACGTTATCAAAGCTATTGTCCACCACATATACGCGTCCTGCGTCGTCCACGGCGATTCCCTTGGGCCGATTCAACTGACCGGACATAAGGCCTCGGCCCCCAAGAGGGGTAGACCACTCTCCGGCTGGAGAGCGACTCTGGATACGGAAATTCATGGTATCCGTGATGTACAACCGACCCTCAGCAGACACAGTAACAAAAGTGGGATAATTGAACTCGCCAATGCCTGTCCCCCGACGACCCAGCAAAAACGACTGGTAATTACTCGTCTTCATACTAACGACCTGATGAAGGGGTGTGTCCGCAAAATACAGCCTGCCATCTAACAGTGTAATGCCTGTAGGCCGGCGACTCTCAAACATCGGCTGAATCGTTTCTAAATAGTCCCCTTTGTAATCAAAGACCATAATCCCAGGACTGGCAGGATTGGTTACATAAAGCAGGTCGGCACCCAAAGCAACGTCTATCGGGGTGAACAAAATATGGTCGTCCTCCGTTACTGTTATAAACAGATAAGTACGTTCGTTTTGATCAAAGAGGAACACTCCCCCAGCTCCCGGGTCGGCTACTGCCAGGTAACGTGTATTCACATCAATTCCGATGGGACGGATGAAGCGACGATCCCCCTCGTCAGAAAAGAAATTCTTAACCCGTCCCCAAAAACCTATCTCTTGCTGGAAATCATCGGGGTCGGAAATGATCTGCTCCAGCACAATACGAGCCTTATCAGGAGGCTTAGGCCAAACCACTTGTTGAGTCCATAAACATCCGACGCTCAGGACAGGTAGTAAAAGTCTTACGATCTTATGGAGATACTTGCAATCCATTGCTGGTTGTATTCTAACTCCTCAAAAAACTGAGTGTCCACCAAATAGTATTCAAGGCTGAATGAAACCTTGGTATGGTCGTATTTTAGAATCACATCCCATTTACGTTCGATTAACTCATTAAGGCTCCCTTGGACACTACGCTGTTGCCAAGAGACTTCAGCGCGGAGATTCCTTGAAAGGCGTCGGAAGTAACGCAGGAGCACACTGCTGAATTTTTGCCGGTCATCCCGCAAGGGCAAAATCTGGGTACCAAACTGAGCCCGCGCTAAGAAATACTGACTTAAATAAGAACCGAGAATCCCGTCAACCGTAGCGGACCAATTTTCGTAGGGGGTTATCTTGGAATTGGACGCCTCCCGTTTTAAATCCAGGTTAAAAGGAGGGTAGTTAACCCGGCAGAACCAACTCACATCTCTACGCTCATCTTGCGTAAACCAGGTCACAGCTGTACGGTCGGGATAATGCGCCGATAGACCACTAAACCCAACGATAATTCCCCAAAAACTCTGAAACTCGTAAGTCAGTCCGTAATTCCAGAGCGTGTAATATGTTTTCTCAAAGGTATTCCCTTCATATAAAAACCGGATCATTACCTCTTCCGAATCGGGGATGGCGCTCCCTGGCACCCGCTGAACGATAAAGGTCGTGCCGTAGGGGTAGACCTGATAATCAAGTTGAAGGACGTATGTTACTGTACCTTCCACATTATAAACCTCAATACTTTCCTCCACAACACCTTTCTGGGGTATAACTGCCGAGGGTAAGTGACTGAAATTATGATAGAACTCACCCCACCTCTGAATGCCCCGGTCACTATGGATACGTTCTCCGTGGGGTTCATACCCTAACTTGCCAAATAGACGACCCACGGGCAGTTTCTTGGTATAATCCCAGTTGAGGGTCCCAATCAAATCCCGTTTTTGATAAGAATTTTCTAAGTACTCAGTCCACTGTAACTCGGCGTTAGTCGTTAAACTCAAATAGAGCTGGTGTTGTATCCCTGTCCTAAATGTATGGTTCTGAGAGCGACTATTGCGCGTGTCGTAAAACCGATAGTTGTAATTTGCAGATCCGTTCAAATTTTTCCTCAATTCCATGCGCCCCATGTGATTCCAGGTGATATTCACGATGGAATCGGTACCCACAATTTGACTCCCAAACAAGGAAGTTTGGTACACATTCCGGCCCACTTCATCGAAGGGATAAGTAAAGTTTGTAGTAAGGGTCAAGTTCGTCAGCAAAATATCATAAAGTTCCTTTTCATAACGGTGTACCTGGGTACGATTCAGGCGAAAGGAACCGTTAGGTTCTTGCCGGCTACCCCAACCACCGCTGAGTCCCCAACGCTTTTCAGCCACGTTGACCTCGCGCTGCCCGTAAAACTCCTGACGCTCATCATTGGAATACTCGGTGTTAAAAGGAACCCAGGGATTACGCCAACTCCCTTGAAGGCTCCACCGTCGTGAGTAATCCTCCGTATCCTCGTAAAAGTTATTGTTGAGCCTCCTATACTTCCGATGGTAACCCACTAAAACACTGTAAGGCTTCTTTTGTAATAAGACACCTCGTAGGGCATAATCATGAAAAAAGCCTCTATCTTTAGAATAGGGGTCCGATTCGCCAGCGCGCATCATGCGGTTCTGGTTTAAACCAAGGTTGGTGGTAAGACTGTAAACCAGTAGGTTCGGATGGTACACCGATCCATCCCAGCGCAGTTCCAATTCCTGGAAATTGGTACTGCGGGTTGACTCACCGTTGAAGGTAGCGCCACTAATACTGCGATCCCGTTTCTGAATATCAGTGGAAAGGCGTAGCTCGTACCCTCTCAGACGATATTCAAAAAAACGGTAACTAGGCATCTGAGCCCACATAATGCTCACTATGGTTAAGAACCAAACCAGCTGGGGTGGAGGTTTCATTGCCCACCATTTTCACTGATAAGAAAGAAACGGTTCTCGTTGGAATAATGAGGGGAATGACACTGGGTGCAATTTAACGGACCCTCACTAGCGTGGGCAGGCACACTCCAGCGGTCAAGTTCCTCATGACAGTAAGTACATACTTCCTCATCCTTCCTAATAAGCAGATGAGGATTCTTGGTGGAATGGGGATTATGACAGCGTAGGCATTGCCCTACTGCAACGGGACCGTGAACAAAACGGTACTCCTGATTAAATTGTTCGTGGCACTTGCGGCAAACCAAATCGGCTCGAACTTCTAACAGGCGCTGGCCCCCTTCACTCTCATGACAAACATCACATTTGCGTTCCTTGTAAGGGGGATGCAAATACACAGTAGGAGCGGCAGGTTTCGCTAGGGTTAGAGCATCGGCCAGCTGTGGTATGGAATCATTGCTTGTCGATTTCACGGTATCCTCAACCACCGGCTGCATAGATGGTGGTAAAGGTACGCCATCAAAGAAAAAGGAGAGTGCTTTGTACTGGGTCTCAGGATCGCACTGAAGAGGAATGACCATGATCAGTAAATATAAATATGCGGTACCACGGCGCATCATTCTGGTTCCTTGGCTTCTGTAGGCTCGATACGCCCATAGATACCAATTTTATCGGGACCGTATTGGTTGGTAACTAAGATGAGGTAAACCAACTTGTACTCTGGTAAAATATAATCCTGGAAATATTGAAGATGGTCGTAGTCCACAATCACCTGAGCTGGTAAATACATGTTACCGGGTTGTTGATAAGGTCCACCAAAAAACATCAGGAGATTTCCATTCTTATCGAAGATTTGAACATTCTCAAAAGCAGCGTCCACCACAAATAGATTTTCTTCATGATCAACGCTAATACCCTTTGGCCGGGCAAACTGCCCAAGGGCACGCCCTAGACCCCCAAAAGTCTCTAAATAACGACCATCCCGGTCATATTTCTGAATGCGAAACTGTCCAAAATCCGTCACATAAACATGGTTCGCCCGATCCACCGCCAAGGCATAGGGAACAAAAACCTTTTCACTGTCGGGGGCTTCTTCATTCTTGGGAGGGAATAACCCGATCATACGGCGCCTTTTCAACGACCACACCTCGATATTACGGTCTTGGTAATCTGCAATGAAGAGCGTGTCCCCCATAATAGCCACATCCAACGGTTTTAAAGAACCACTGCTGATGGCATCCACATATTTAAGATCAGGGGTATAAACCACCACCTGCTGCCGGTCTGTATCAGCCACATAGATATAACCTTGATTGTCAATGGTAAGATTAACCGGTTTCCGCAAGGCTCCCCTTCCAAAAGGCTGGAAAGGACGTAAAGTACGATTTTCCAAGTCAATGATAACCAGACCCGGCAGCATAGTGTCGCAGATATAAATTTTCCCATCCTTCAGGGCAATCCCATAGGGCTTTTCGATACCCACCTCTAACTCGAACAGAGAACTACCTAATAAAAACTGGTCAATTTTCCTGAAAGGCTTAATGTCCGAAGAGGAAGAGTAGGCGGTAATGAACTGTATACGCGGTTCCTCCGGGGGAGCTGGAAAAACCATTAATTCATTGGGATCTATCTTGGTTGTAGCAACTCTGTTGTAACAACCAGTGGACAACAACGTGAATCCCAACGCTAAAAGGACGTAAAAATGTCTCATGGCACTATCAGGTCGCAAATTGTATGCCAAATAAGAGCGTGTTTTATCTTTATTTGTAGAATATCCAAGGGTATCACGCCTTCCTCTTGTCAACGATGCAATTCTACTAAGGATTCTTGTGTAACTACATCTACATGATATTAGGTTAATTACAGACGTTTTTAAAACAGGCCATATCCAATAAACATCTTTTGTCAGCACTTGCATGAATACCTCCACTTTTTAGCATCCGTTATCAGATATCCGGGCTCACGCCCTAATTTACAATTTTTTCAACTTAGTAGTGCGTAATATTCCCCACTTCTAAATGCTTGTCCCATAATGAACCTTTTCAACTTTGAAAACCACGGGAACGGAGGTAAATTCGACCGTATGGTTGAAAACAAACCCAACGGTCTAAACCCCATAGCTCAACGCCAGGCTGAGGAAAAGGAACAGCGCCGGCAACTCATTTTAGAGGCCGCTAAACAGGTCTTTTCCCGGAAAGGCTACCAAGCCACCGCCATGGTGGACATCGCTCGGGAGGCGCGTTTGGGAAAAGCCACGTTGTACTATTACTTCCCTACCAAAGATGACCTCTATCTCGCAGTCTATGAAGCGGGTGTGCGAAAATATTATGATGAAATGATGACGGTGCTGTGGGAGACCCCCGAGGAAGTGCTCTTTCGTACCATGGTGGAGTTTTTTGTGGATTACATGGAACGCCATCGTACTTTCCTACCCCTCTTCTTCCCGTTAGAACGGCACGCCCCGGCCCATATCATCCATTCTCAAAACGTTCAGCAGATTCACACCGATTTCAGACAAAATTTAAATCACCTCTTAGCCACCAAAATCACCAACTGGCAGCTGGAAAAGACGGAACCCACTATCCAACTTGTCTGGACCTATATTCTGGGAATCAGCGCCCGGTTATTACGCGGCGCCACCAAGGCCGATCTAATGAACGAAATCGCTCTTTTCGAAAAATTACTGGAAACCTCCTTGACTACATAATGAATCCTATCCTCGCCAAAATCCTGCACATTCCCAAAACGGTTATTAGCCTCGTGCTTCTCATAACCTTGTTTATGGGCTTTACCTTGCGAAACCTTACTATGGAACCGGATGTCACCAAAGCCATCCCAAAAAAAATTGCGGCCAAACGGTTATATGACCGCATGGGAGAAATCTTCCCCACTCAGGAATTCGTTTTCATCGGCCTTTCAGGCTCGGAGGTATTCACGTCCGACCATTTACAGACTGTCTGGCAACTAACCCAGCAATTAGAAGACTACGAGGCCGTGTACTCGGTGATTTCACCGGTGAATATCTCCATTATCCAGGGTACGACCGAGGGCATTGAAGTCTACGATATTTTAGAAACGCCTCCCCGGACACCTGAAGAGATTAAACGCTTCAAAACGGACCTATTTAACAGTGATTTAGCCTTAGGGAATCTCGTCTCCCGGGACGAACAAGCCCTGGGAATTATGGTATTCCTGAAGAAGACCGCCGATGTACCCGCTTTTATTCGCCAACTTATCAAGGATATGGAGGCTTTCGACCAAAGTACTGATTTGGACGTACTCTTAACCGGGAAGCAAGTAGTGAACTACTATGTGAGCCAGGGAATGCAAAGGGATATGGGGGTCTTCTTTGTGTCAGGCATTGGGATCATCTTCCTGTTACTCTTAATCGTTTTTCGCAACTTGCGGGGTGTTTTACTCCCTCTGTCCGTGGTGATCTTTTCCGTCATTTGGACTTTAGGCTGTATGGCTTTGTTAGGGCGCCCTATGAGCCATGCCACGGAGATCCTACCCATATTAATCATGGCCATTGCCGTGGCCGACAGTATCCACATCCTCTCCCATTTTTACCACCATGCGGGATTCAGCCATGAATCCTCGTCTTTGAAAGTAACCCGGGTAACCATGGAGGAGATGAACACACCGGTTATCATGACCTCACTTACAACGATGGCTGGTTTCATTGCCCTGGGGACAGTAGGGTCCGAGTCGGTTGCGGAACTGGGCCTATTCACTGCCCTGGGAGTCTTTTTCGCCCTTGTTCTCACTCTCACCTGGATACCCGCCTTT
>CAZBEL010000038.1:0-10271 GCA_964490885.1 uncultured bacterium | reverse complement strand
TCTTGGTAGTAAGAGTTTCAGTGACGAATTCCTTGACCCAATAATCGTGGTTCCCCAAGACGTAGTGGATTTGGATGCCGTTGTTTTTTAAAGTGTACAACCAGTTGAAAATAGGGAAGTAAGTCTTGGGTATGGTATCATAATACTCAAAGTAGAAGTCAAAGATGTCTCCCACCAAAAAGAGGGTCCCGCCCGTGGTCTGCACCTCATGGAAGAAACGGGACAGTTTCTGCAGTTTTCGAGCTTCCCGTTCAGATGGGGTAAGCATGAGATGCAAATCGGAAATAAAATAGACTGGCAACTCCATAAGCGGATGAACTTACCGTTATGAAAGTGATGAGGCAAAGGAATTGTCAGGTATGAGTACAGCATTCTCCGGGAGTTGTTGAGGACCCGCGAAAGGATATTGTTTGCTGGTGGTTGTGTCGCGTTGGCGACAGAAAAATTGCACTGAAGTATTGCAACCTGGACGATTCATCAGTATTTTTCCGAATATTGGAACCATGTTTAGTGGAACAGGAATACAAACAGGACGTTTAGCGGGCGTGAGGAATATCTTTATCGTTTATCTCTGGCTGTTCACAGGGATCGTACTAGGGCAAAGTTTCGGTCAGAACAAAGTCCAGTACCGGGATTTTAACTGGTCGTACATATCCACTCCTCATTTCGACATCTATTACTATTCCGACAAGCTCGATCTAGCCAAGTTCACTGCTACCGTGGCCGAGGAAGCTTATGAACAGGTTTCTAAACACCTTAGATGGACCCTTAACAAGCGTGTCTCCATCATCGTGTATCATTCCCACAATGATTTTCAACAAACCAATGTAACCTGGGAGTACATGGTGGAAGGAATTGGAGGGGTTACCGAGTTGTTTAAGAACCGCGTTGTCATTCCTTTCGAGGGGAATTACTCCCAGTTCCGGCATGTAATCCACCATGAATTGGTACACGCGGTTATTAATGATATGGTCTATGGAGGCACCATTCAAAGCATTATCTCGGGACGGGTCAAGCTACGCATCCCCTTGTGGGCCAACGAGGGTTTGGCGGAGTACCTGTCTATGAATTGGGACACCCAGGCGGATATGATCATGCGGGACCTGTCCATCCACGAACGAATCCCCACGATTGAGGAACTGGATTACTACCTAGCCTACAAGGGGGGACAATCGGTGTGGCGGTTTATTGCAGAGAAGTATGGGCGGGAGAAGATCGGCGAGATTTTCGGTGCCATGAAGAAGCTACAGCATGCGGAAAAGGGATTTGAAAGGGCGCTAGGCATGGATTATGAAGATCTAACCAAGCAGTGGCACAAATACCTGAAAAAAGATTACTGGCCCGACGTGGCCGGGCGAGATGAGATCGAAGACATCGCCAAACGGTTGACAGATCATAAGGAAATGCAAAATTATTTCAATGTATCTCCAACCATATCCCCAGATGGGAGTAAAATCGCAGTACTAACCGACCGCTCAGGGTATGCCGATATTTATTTGATTGATGCGATCGACGGTGAGGATATCAAGCGCTTGGTGAAGGGGAATCGGTCCATAGATTTTGAGGAGCTTAAATGGCTTCAGCCGGGAATCTCCTGGGCACCGGATAACCGCAGGGTGGTGATCGCGGCTAAATCTGGGCGTCGTGATGCCCTTTATCTCATCGACATTGATACCAAGAAAAAACAAAAATTATCTTTTGACTTGGATGGCTTATTCACGGCAGCCTGGAGCCCGGATGGGAATAAAATTGCTTTTGTGGGTAACACGGATAATGCCAGTGATATTTACGTCTATGATCTAAAGACCAAGGAATTGACCAACCTAACCCGAGACATCTTCAGTGATTCTGAACCTGCCTGGAGCCCCGACGGAACTAAGATTGCTTTTGTGTCTGATCGCCGCAACTATCTCCAGCCGGGTGTGGGAGTTGATTCTACTTTTGATATGGCAGAATACGACTATTCCAACAAGGATATTTACGTGGTGGATGTGGCGACAGGTGTTCTCCAACGCATTACCAACACCGATTATGACGAGAACTATCCCACCTGGGCGCATACCGTCAACAAACTTTTGTATACGGCGGACCGCAATGGGGTGTGGAACTTGTACGTGTACGATTTTAATACTCAGATGACCACTGCTCTTACCAATGTCCTCACGGGAATCTTTCAACCGAGTCTGTCAGCAGACGATAATCTCTTAGCCTTTTCCGGCTACTCCGATGTGGGGTGGGATATCTACACCATAAACAATCCTCTGGGACTTACACCCAAAGAGGTTCCCCTTACGAATTATGTGCAAAATAAGGACAAGACAGAAGAGTACGTCACCGACTTGCGACGGAATAAGCGCGGTGTAAAAGTGCCTGAAGAGGAAGGCATTGCGGACTACTCCGGCTGGATTTTTGCACCCGAATATACGCACATGAATGAACCCCTGGCCGACAGTGCGCCGGTTCAGGATACCATTCCGCCGGAAAGTAGCCGTACAGAAAGCGGAGAATTCATTCCCCGACCCTATATTACTCGGTTTACTCTCGATTTCATTAATGGTTACGCTTCGTATAATAACGTTTTCGGCGCCTCCGGGATGACTATGTTTGCCTTCAGTGATATTTTAGGAGACAACCAGATATTTTTCGGCACGGAATTGGTTTTGACCCTGGAGAACAGCGATTATTTTTTCAGTTACGCCTACTTAAAACAACGAACTGATCTCTTTTTCACTTTTTTCCACGTGGCGGATTTTTTTGGTGCCGGGAGCACTATTGGCCGATTGCGGCATTATGGACTCATGACCTTTCTCTCGCGACCTTTCAACCGCTTTAACCGATTGGAAGGAGGTGCTGCATACCACACTATTGACTACCGTGTTTTTACGCAGACAATATTTGGCGAGGTGATTGAGCAAAAGGAATACCGCCAGGGGTTCTCTGTGCTCATTCCTTCTATTAGTTGGGTTTACGATAATTCCATTTTTGGCGCCACGGGGCCCATCGATGGCTTTCGGGAGAATACGACCTTTACGGTCAGCCCCGGTTGGGGCAAGACGGACATGCAATTCCAGACTATCAAAATTGATCTACGGCGGTACTTCCGTGTTGGAAGGAGTTACAGTTTTGCCACTCGTCTAATGGTGGGGCACAGCGGTGGTTCTGACGCCCAGAGATTTCTCCTAGGAGGCCTCCCCAATTGGATTCTTGGTTACGGTGAAACCAATGGTGAACGTGACCAAGGCCGTTTCCGAGAGGTTATCCTAGACACGTCCCGGGAATCGATGTTGAAAGACATTTACTTTTCTGAATATGCCCTTCCTGTGCGCGGTTATCGGTATATGGATCGGTTCGGGAAAAACGTCGCACTGGCTAATTTTGAATTCAGGTTTCCCTTTATCCGCTACCTAGCCATTGGATTCCCGAGAGGGGTGATCGGTAATATCCAGGGCCACGCCTTTTTTGACATTGGGGCCGCCTGGGATAGAGGAGCTGAATTCCGCGATCGGGCCCTTTTAAAAGAGAAATATAGCGACTCCAACTTACCTGCTCACTTCAGCCCGGTGATTAAAGGCATTGGTTTGGGCATCAAGTTTAATATGGGCTTTGCTCTCCTGCGTATTGATGCTGCGTGGGATGTGAGGCCCAACGGCTATTCTAAACCCCAGTACTATTTTTCGTTAGGGCCTGATTTTTAGTTAGGTAAACTTCCCCTCTACCTCAGCAACTGCCTAGGCTAATACTCAATCACACGGTAATATTCCCGTTCTATTCCCTTGACATTCCCTCTGGAATGTATCCAATTTTCATGTACTTATGGTGAAAGCAAAGAGTAAAACGGTTTTTCTCTGTTCTGCGTGTGGCGAGGATTTCCCTAAATGGTACGGGCAGTGTCCCGCCTGTCACGAATGGGGAACATTAAGTGAATTCACCCCACCACGTAGGTCTGGTTCCAGGCGGCACACAAAGGCCCAGTCGGCCATCGGGTTGCAGGAGGTCCTTCAGCGACCTCCCCATACGCGTTTATCTACCAGGATGAGCGAAGTAGACCGTGTATTAGGAGGCGGTATTCTACCGGGATCGATGATTCTGTTAGGGGGCAATCCTGGTATAGGGAAGTCGACGCTGGCCTTGCAGATGGTTCCCGGGATTGGGCAGGCAACGCTTTATGTATCGGCGGAAGAGAGCGAGGATCAGGTGGCCATGCGTGCCCGGCGGTTAAAAATCGATTCCCCTACTTTACACCTTTCTGGAGAGAATTCCCTTGCCGCTATCAGGGATCAGATCTCCCTGGTAAAACCGAGTTTAGTCATCATTGATTCAATCCAAACAGTTTTCTCTGATGAAATCGATGCTTTACCAGGATCGGTGAGCCAAATTCGAGAAACAGGTCAGCAGCTTTTACAATTGAGCAAACAGCGTGATATTGCTGTTTTAGTGATTGGACACGTCACTAAGGAGGGGGTCATCGCCGGCCCGAAAATGTTGGAGCATATGGTGGACACGGTGCTGTATTTAGAGGGGGAAGACCGTTACGATCACAGGATATTGAGAGCTACGAAGAATCGCTTTGGTCCCACTAATGAAGTAGGGATTTTCCGCATGGAACCGGAGGGATTGCAGGAGATCAAAAACCCGTCGGAGATGTTTTTAGCGGAACGTGTGGAGACTGCGGCTGGTACTGCCATTTTCCCTTCGCTGGAAGGGACCCGCCCTATTTTAGTGGAAGTACAGGCACTGGTGTCTAACGCCAACTTCGGCACACCTCAACGCAACGTGAATGGAATTGACTATCGCCGCCTAGCCATGCTCTTGGCAGTGCTGGAGAAACGCCTGGGTCTGCCCATGGGGGCCCGTGATGTTTTCGTGAATTTAGTGGGAGGTTTGCGCATCAACGATCCAGCAGTTGATCTAGCCGTGATCTGTGCCTTGGTATCCAGCACCAGGGATAAACCGCTGCCTCCTGAAGTAGTGCTGGTCGGTGAAGTGGGGTTGGCCGGAGAAGTACGGTCGGTGGGACGCCTGCGGGAACGCGTTCAGGAAGCCCAGGCGTTGGGTTTTAAACGGATCGTGGCCCCGAAACTGAACATTGACAAGATAAAGCCCAAACCACGCGGTCTTACCCTAACGCCGGTGAAAACTGTCCGGGAGGCCATCCAGATTCTATTCTAAGACTGGGCTTTGGCCATGAAGTTTACCATTCTCAACCGTGATAATGAGACCTCCGCCCGCCTGGGTGAACTTCAAACGGCGCATGGAGAGATCCTCACACCGGTTTTTATGCCCATTGGCACCCACGGTGCAGTGAAGTCCCTTTCTCCAACTGAATTGAAAGCCATCGGTACACAGATCATATTGGGGAATACCTATCATTTGTACCTCCGGCCCGGTGACGAATTAGTCAAACAAGCGGGGGGCTTGCATCAATTCATGGGGTGGGAACGCACGTTATTGACTGATAGCGGCGGGTTCCAGGTCTTTTCTCTGGCGCACTTGAATAGTGTCACCGACGAAGGGGTGGAGTTTCGCTCCCACCTTGACGGCAGTAAGCACTTTTTCACTCCGGCGAAATCCATGGAAATCCAGCAACATTTGGGTGCCGATATCATTATGGCCTTTGATGAGTGTCCACCCGGTCAGGCTGACTATGCCAGTGTAGAGCTGGCAACTGAGCGTTCGGCCAAGTGGCTCCGGGAATGCCGCGATTATTTAGACCGTGCTGCCCCCATATTCGAGTGGGAGCAGACCTTGCTTCCCATTGTCCAGGGTGGGGTTTATCCCGAGTTACGAAAACGCAGTGTGGAAACGGTTTTGCCTTATGTTGAAAATGGTGTTTCAATTGGTGGACTGGCCGTGGGTGAGGAAAAAGGGGCCATGTTCGAAATCCTGGACCTTATGGATGGACTTCTGCCCACTGATAAGGCCCGTTATCTGATGGGAGTAGGGCGGCCCACGGATATCGTTCGGGCCGTGCGTCTGGGGATGGATATGTTTGACTGCGTATTACCTACACGGAACGCCAGAAACGGCCAGTTATTCACTTCCCAGGGGGTGCTCAATATCCGGAACGCACGTTACCGAGATGATTTCCGACCGGTGGATGAAGCGTGTGAATGTGTGTTGTGCCAGGAGTACACCCGGGCCTATTTACGACACCTGATAATGGTTAATGAAATTTATGGGATTCGCCTGGCCACCCTCCACAATTTAACTTATTATCAGGCGCTTATGTCAACGATACGGACACAGATCAAGACTGGGACTTTTGCCGGGTGGGCGGAATCGTTTGTAACTCGTCATGCTGACGATGCCCGGATGTGAGCCGTGGCCAGGATTGTCGTTTCCTTGGTAGAAGCCTATGTTTTTCGTAGAGCTGAGGATGGGCTTCGTTTTCTGCTCTTGAAACGAATCGTTACCAGCCACTACGGTGGCTTGTGGCAGGGAGTAGCAGGTCATATCCAAACCGGAGAGAAGGCCTGGGAAACGGCACTACGGGAATTGCAGGAAGAAACCGGTTTATCTCCCCAGAGTATCTTTGTTGCTGATCATCTCAACCGGTTTTACGATCCCCATACCGATTGCGTTAATCTAGTACCAGTCTTCGGGATCGAAGTGGAATCCAGTCAAGTTAAATTGTCTGACGAGCATAGTGAGTTTCGTTGGGTGACCTTTGCACAGGCCTTAGAGTTGCTGACCTGGAATGATCAGAGACATGCTCTACGGACGGTAAATGAAATGATTTTAGCCAATGGTGAGCAGATACATCGGTCGATGATAGCGTTTGATCGTTGAGTTTGTTAAAAGTTGTTATTGTATATTCCATAGACAAGGAGTATTCAATTGTCTATATTCTAAAAGCTCAAATCCTACCTGGATATTGACGAATGTGTTGTGAAAAGACTACTGAAAAAACATAACAAGGAGAGAGATATGTTAGACATAGGATCACAGGCACCAGATTTCACCTTACCGAATGCTTTTGAGGAGAACGTTTCCCTCCGTGATTATCGAGGGCAAAAGGTAGTTCTATGGTTTTTCCCCAAAGCTAATACCCCTGGCTGAATCGTAGAGGGCCAGGGATTCCGTGACGAATTCCAATCATTTGAGAAGCAGGGTGTTGCCATCATCGGGATGAGTGCCGACCCACCGGCTAAACAGAGAAAGTTTGCCGAAAAATATGCCTTTCCGTTTCCCTTACTCTGTGATGAGTCTCACCAAACCTTACAAGCTTACCATGCCTGGGGACCGAAAAAGTTCATGGGCCGTGAGTACGAAGGGATCCATCGCATAACCTATGTCATCGATGAAGAGGGACGCATTGCCAGAGCCTATCCGAAAGTGAAGGTAAAGACCCATGCCCAGGAGGTGCTACAGGATCTTAGTGTCTGAAAACCTGACGCTCTTGTGGTCTGAACATGCTGTTTAAATTCTATCACTCCCGTCGGCTTCGGTTTATCCTGGGAAGTGTGGGGCTATACTGGCTTTTAAGTCTGTTTTACCGCGTGCTTTTCCTAGCTTTCTTTCTAGGAGAGACTACATCAGTGACGGGTGCTGAGATTGGGCATGCCCTGTGGCTGGGCATCCGATTCGACCTGCGCCTGGCGATACTCTGTACCCTGCCGTTAATTGTATTGGCGCTCCTACCTAAGGTTGGTGTTACTAAACACACTGTAACCGGGATACTGGCCCGGGTGTACTGGGGAGTGAGCGTTGTCCTATTGAATCTGTTTTATACCTTTGACCTAGGTCACTACGCCTATCTGAAACAGCGACTCGACGTTGTTGCCCTGAACTTGCTGGAAGATCCATTGATCGCGTTCCAGATGTTGTGGGAATCCTATCCTCTAGTCTGGATTGTGTTGGGCTTGGTAGGGTGCGTGTTCTTGTTGGATCGGCTGTTTGTTTGGTTAATGTGGGGCACAGTTCTAAAACCACCGCTAGCTATTTCCCGCAAACAGAAGATCGTGGGCGTGGCCCTCACCTCTGTGCTGTTACTAATTGGTTATTGGGGAACCTTTGCTCAATACCGCTTGCTGTGGAGTGATACCACGTTCAGTTCGAATCCCTTTGTATCCTCTCTGGCCTTGAATCCGGTCTTGTATTTTTATACCACCATCCAATTTCAAGAACAGGATTACGATGAAGCGGCCGTCCGGCATAATTATGATTTATTGGCTGATTGGTTAGGAGTAGAAGAAAAGGACTCCCTGCGTTTGAACTTTACCCGTGAGGTTAATCCACCCCCTTTGACTGGCAAAAAACCGCCTCCGAATATTGTCATTATCCTTTTGGAATCGGTAGGAGCTAATCGCTTGGGAACGTTGGGGAACCCCCTCAATGCTACCCCTACTTTAGACCATCTCATCGAGGAAGGTTTTTTCTTTGAGCGGTGTTATGTGCCTTACGTAGGGACGGCCCGGTCGGTGTTTGCCCTACTGACGGGTATCCCCGATGTGGCCCAGGTGCGAACTTCCTCTCGTAATCCTTTGATTCGGGAGCAATATATACCCCTCTCGGGGTTAAAGGAATACCAGTTGTATTTCCTGTTAGGCGGGAGCGCCAGTTGGGCCAGCATTCGGAATCTGATTACTTACAACTTACCCGGTTTAACCTTGCTGGAGATGGGTGACTTTGATCGTCCTCGTCTGGATGTGTGGGGGATTTCCGATTTGGACCTGTTTCGGGAAGCCCATGAACTTTTCCGTGCCCGTCCATTAGAACAACCGTTTTTGGCGATTATTCAAACGGCTACCAATCACAAACCCTATTCCATCCCCGAGGATAATGCCGGGTTCCAGGTACGGTCGGTTCCTGAAGATTCCTTGCGAAGGGCCGGGTTCCAGTCTTTAGACCAATACAACGCCATGCGCTTTCTGGATCATTCCCTGGGGGAGTTCTTTCGCCTGGCCCGATCGGCCCCTTATTTTCAACGTACCTTGTTTGTGTTGGTTGCCGATCATGGTCGCGCCGATCCTAAAGCCTACCACATGCTCCCAGCAGATTTTGATCTCAAACTCCGCTCTTACCACGTTCCTTTCATCATCTACGGGCCGGATTACATTAGCGAGCCGCGAACAGTCGGTATGGTGTGTAGCCTTACTGACGTACTGCCCACCGTATTAAGCTTTGCCGGGTTACCTTATCGTGCCCAGACCATGGGGCGGGATGTTCTTCATCTCCAGGGCCAAGAGTCGCTGGCATTGATCATTAATAAGAAATTAACGCCGCACAGTTTTGGGGTCGTGGGCCAGGAGTTTTACCTTCAGGTTTTTTTAGATGGCTCTGGGGATAGCCTGCACCGGTTAGATAGTGAAACTCCATTAGTGGACGTCCGCGATCAGTATCCTGATGTTTATCTTATTTACCGACGTTACGCCGAGGCTCTCTACGAAGGCGCCCGGTATATGCTGTATCATAATAAGAATTGAATAGAAATAATCGATTAATGAACCTATAGGATTTCATAATAGGAATTCCCTCTGCTATTTATACACAATTTTACTTAAATGCCTTGAAGGTTTTAGAGTTAAGTTTATTTAAAACCAGGTAATTTCTTTTCCGAGATTAGGTATAGCGTGTCTATATTATTTTATGATGAGTGCCAATGGTTCGATTTCGTCTAGAAGAGAAAATGCAACATAGCCTGGTCATAGTACTATTTACTATCACAGTGATCTTTGCCCAGCAAAACATTCCTTATCCGGTTCGTGAATGGGGAGCAAAAGATGATTCTTTCACTAGTGTTTTAAATGAGGCGTCGAGAGCAGTTGTTGGTCTTTCCAATCGTCTGGCTGTTGACGGTAATACCACTCTCATTGCCCACTTAGGGAACGGTTACTGCCAGGGAGTAACTGTAGTAGATAGCATTGTTTATTTTGGAAACGGCGTCTACTTAGAGATCGTAGATATGTCCAATCCGGACAGCTTGGTGCAGTTAGGGAATTGTATCATCTCCGGACTTGTGGATATTGCTGTGAGGGGTTCTTATGCCTATTTGGCAAGCGGTGACGACAGTTTATATATTATTGACGTAGCCAACCCCGCGAATCCAGTAGAGGTAGGGCAGTGTCATACTAATGGTCAAGCGTTAGGAATTGCTGTGAACGATAGATTCGCTTTAGTGGCGGCTCTAGGTGGTGGTTTGCGCATCATTGACATTAGCGATCCTACTGCTCCTCAAGAGATAGGGTCTTTTACGGGGCAGATTGCCGTTGATGTGACCCTAAGCGGGAATTACGCGTATGTGGCCGCGGGAGCGGGAGGTTTGCGGATTA
>CAZBEL010000037.1:0-10489 GCA_964490885.1 uncultured bacterium | reverse complement strand
ATATGGACATAGCGGAAACATCCCCGAAAAGTTGGATCGTAGAACCTTTAATTTGCCCAATGACGTTAGAGTTTAAAAAACCATAGGAGCGTAATCCGGCTGCCATCCCCACGACATAAGCAATTCCCCAGCGGGCAAACCAGCTCATGCGAGAGAAAACACTCAATAACATCATGATCCCTAAGATAAGCGGAATGATGTAAATGAGATGCATTCCGTGTCCTTTGTCGATCCCCCCAGGGGGAAACACGGCTGGGGAAAGATGGCCCATGGCATTATAAATCCCGTACCAAGTTTTTAAAAACGCCCCCTGGACTTGGTTGGGATCGATCTTGGGCCACAACCGACCAAAGAGATTGGGTTGAATTTGTGTCCAGAAGTACATGGAAGCCCAATACCCGGCGGATACCCCTACAAACACATGTTCGGCGATCTTGTAAAAGGGGTTGTCTTTGTAAAGATAGGAAAAGATAGCCAGGGTAAGAAAGACGGCAATCCATGCTCCGAGAATTTCAGCACTATTCATAGTGGTATTCTCCTAATATTTTTTCGAACGTTTGCGTTCCAAAAAGTAGGCCACGTTCCCAAAAATGATGAACAGGACGATGACCAAATGGGCGATGGACTGAGCGTCCATTCCCGATGTGCCTACTCCCGGTTGGTTGATGAGGGCTTCGTATTCGGCGGCACCCGGCATACCGGCTAAGATACCCTTTACCTGTCCACTGTTCACGTAGGGCATGACTTCGTTCACCTGGATGGAGGTTACCCCTGTAGACATGGGAATCCCGGTAGGATCGGCAGCATACTGCACCCACTCTACGGTTCCTGGATAACCTGCCGACAGGGAAAATAGAAAATCGAAATCGACAAACCGGTTAATGCCTTCCATCATAGGAATCTTTTCCACTAGCGTATTGTGGGAATCGATGGTGTACAGTTTCCGGATATCACTGACGATACCCTTAACCACCGCTTCGTTCCCGGGACGGAAACCCAACAGTACATAATCTTCACCGTAGGTAAGGTGGTATTCCTTTTCGGCCACTTCCCGCAAGGCCTGGGAGGCCATGAACTGACCGTCCGGCCAGAGACAGGTCACATAGACCTTGTGACCTTTTGAAAAAAGGTGCCGTAAGATCGAAATGGCCATGGGGTGGATTTCCGGTTTGGTACTGGGACCATATTCAAAGGAGACTAAGACTTTAGATCCTGGTGGCAAGGCGTTAATGGCATCGTAAGCTTGCTGCGTTGAAACCGTGGGACGCACAGGCAGCCCCAGGGGATAGAAAAGGGGTAGGAGCACTACGATGGCAATGATGAGGAAAATCCAACGTCGGTCTACGTGTCCTAACTTAATGATTGAGTCGGTGAATTTGCTCATGGTCTACTCCCCGATGTACGATTTTTCGATGCCCAGGATATAACGGATCGAGGTGGCGATGATACCCAACCCAATCCCGATCATGATCGCTCTAGCCCCAGCAACGTTGGGATAGTAGTAAATCCAATCCTGGAGTTTGGGAAGGAAGAAAATGGCGGGACGATCCACCGGCCAACCCATGATAAACCCGGCGATGGTCACTAACAGTAAACCACCCGCCACGGAAATGAAGGTAATTCGCCGATCTTTAGCCCAGGTGTTTACTCCTACACCTAACAATAAAACCAGGACATACATGACGAACCAACTGGAGATGTAGCTCCCAATGGGAACCCGGCCTAACATGATGATAATACCGGCAACTAAGAGTAAAGTAGCTTCGAAATTACGGATTCGAAAGGCCCGGTAAGAAGCCGAGGCTACAAAGAAAGCCAACAGGGCAAACATGGTAGCCGAGAGAGGCGTAAACCAGTACCTGAACATCCAGTTGAAAAGTGATCCCCGGGTCATTAAGTGGGAACCCCACTGTTCAGGAACCATTTTCGCTTCCGCGCCTGCTTGCTGCAGGGATGTGGCTATCCGATCTGCACTGCGCTTAGTGAAATAGATACGGTCGAGTTCTAGTGGTGCTTCCTCTGTTGCCAAGCTTAAGACAACTTCAGCACTTTCCGTATCCATGTTGGCTTCTTCGGCCACGATGGCCGCCACAGCAGGCATGTTGGTCCCAGCAGTTTTGATCTCTACATGGTAAGCCCCCCGCATGATAAAACCAGCTACAAAGGCGAAAATAAAGCCACCAATGGCAAATATGCTGTAAGGCCAGCCACGTTTACGTTTTTGGATTTTTTGCGCCTGGAGTTTGATCAAGTTCAACGCTCCTAGGAAAATAGCAAAACTGGCCAGAATATCGTACCACTGAGTAGCATCGTCATTAACGAAGGAGGCAATGCCTTCTTGGTTTACAAACCAACCAAATAAGGTCAATGTGCCCACAAAGGCTACAATGGCAATCGGTACTTTTCGCTTCCAGAACATGGGTCCTCCTACTGAATAGTGAGGAATTGAAGAATGTCAAAGGAAATCCAGCCCAGGTCATAGAGTGCTCGCAAGAACACGGACAGGACCACAGCCGTTATGATGAACGTTTTGAGCACATCCATGCCTTTTACGGCGCCCACCAATTCCGGTTTTTTCGAGAGGTAGGCGCTGGCTGCAAAGAATTCTTCCCCGATTAGAGTGTAGTCACAGGCAGTTACGAAGAAGGGGATTTGAGCCGGGGAAGCCGTTCCAGCGATCTGGATAGCTCCGATGGAGTTTCCGGTTTCCGCCAAGATTAGGGATTCGGCATAGAATTTACCCTGATAAAAACAGGCGGCCGGTTTTTCCCGTAACATGATCCCGTTCACACCGGCAGCATAGGCGAACTGATCGTCGGTGAGGTAATGTACAATATCCTCGTTGAATAAATCGGGACGCCCCTCTATAAGATAGGCTTCACGGACGGCTTCCCGACCGGCTTTCATGACAATGGAACGGGAAACAGGTACGTTCAACGTGGTTTCGTAACGGGCGGTCATGCGGGCTACATGCCCTAAAATAATTACACCGGCCACGGTTTCTACCTGGTCCATGTCCATAATGCCAGGAACGTAGAGAATGGGTTTCCCCATTTCAGTGGAACGTCCCACCGCTTCTTCCACGGCTTTCAACCCGGGAATGGTTCGTAGAAATATTTCCTCTCCCCTTTCGGCCTTTTTAATATAGTAGATAATGGTCCCAGCCGTGACTAAAATAGCAAAGAACATGACAATCCGGTTCGTGTCGAAATACGGGTGACCGGCAACCCAATAAATTAAAAAGAGCACTAAAAGGACGGCGACAATGATCCAGAATTGTTTATTTTTCACTCGGGAACCCCCTTTTGTGTTTTCTGTGATTCCTGTTCCAGGGCTTCGATCTCGGTGAGGAGCAATTCAACGTGTTGTGGTTCTTCAAAAATTTCTGCGGCCCGGTAGTAACCCTCGGCATTGATGAATGCGGTGAGTAGAGGACCAAAGAAAATTAAAACATGACTTCCAATTAGCGCTAATGGTTTTACCATTTCCAAGAAAAAAATTGCCGGGGTCACCAAACCAGTGCGATGGATGCGTCGGGCTACGCGCCGAATAAACTGATAATCTTGTTCGGAAAGTGTACTGGGGAGGGTCTGTTCCACCTTATCCGACACTATAGATCGGTTTCCACCATCTCCAAATTGGCGCGTGGAATGAGCATTCGGTCCTCGTCAATTTCCACTTCTGCTACCCGAACCATGGTTTCGGACTCCATCTGATGCAATTTTGAGGGTAATGAAACTACTGTCCCCATGCGACCGAAATAAGGCGCCCGAATGATGCGTACTAAACTTCCCTTTTGAATTCCTTCTGAAGAATGAATGGCTTTGGGTGTGCCGGTAATTTCCTCGGACGAAAGGGGAATGACAATCTCGGGACGAATAACTCCGGCTCGGATTTGGGTAGCCCCATTGATAGAGGCGGCTTTTCCTTCATGTTTCCGGAGCAAGTCAAAGGTTCGTTGCCCCATGCGTATCTTGCCGTATCCTTCCGTAACGATTAAGGTCGTAGCCAGGTCTTCTGAACCAGTAATGGCTACCCCTAATGTATATCCTAAAATAGTTTTTAATTCATGGTAGTTAAAGCCGCCTACAACTACACCGTTCACCTTGTTTTCAATGGCCTTTTCATAGGCTTCCAGACTAATGAATGAGCCCCCTACGATAATTTTACCGGCCAAATCCGGCGTAATCTTGTCCGGAGTGATTTCTTCATCCCGGGATTCCACCACCATGTGCAAAGTTCCGCGATTTTCACCGCCAATACCAAAAATACCTTGAATGAAAGCAGCCGTGGTTTCCACGATCACCCCCTCCTCGGGAATGATCTCTTTTACGATGCCTTGAATGTAGCCATCGATTTCTACGGGGATGGGGTGTTCCCGCAAAACAACTTGTCCGGTTACCGAGGAAATGGATTCCACGGTCCCGTCGGTGGGCGAAAACACTTTCGATTTGAAAAGACCAAATATCCCTGGCGACTCCGCTAACACTTCCCCTTTGGATACCTTCCCCCCTTCTTTGATCAACATGAGATCAGATACATCAGAAGGATCGGCATTGAGTTGATTGGCAACATTCACCATTTGCACATTGCCAGGAAGATCAGTTTTAGCAACAACAGTTTCTGGTTCTACAGAAGCACCTGCCTCCACCAACACCTCTCCTTTCAAGGGTAAACGGCGTTCTTTTAAGACCTTGGTTTCGTGTAAGACCTTTAATCCGGGGGTATAGGCATGGGCCATTCTAAATACTCCTACGAAATTTACTCTGCGTCAGGATATTCATTGACGGCGGCAGACCAACGTTTCAAGGCTCGATTCCGCTCTTCTCGGTTCTCAGGAAGCATCAAGGGCCGTCCCCGACCGTCGAGAATAATACCCACAACACCGCCATAAACCGTTGTTTCAATGGGAATGCCTCGCCCAGAACCCACATCGATTTGTTTGGTTGGAGTCAGGCGTGCTTTAATCGGTTCGTAGGGGGCCGGGAATCGTTTCAGGTCGCCCCAGACCAATTTTTCCGTCATTTGCTTTCCATCAGGGAATTCCAATTCCACGGTGAGAATGGCAGTGCCCGGTTTGGCTTTGCCCACGGGAGCGATGCAGGTCCCCAGGCGAATGAGGCAATCTTTCTCAAAGACCTCCAGAGCAGCACGCCGCGCACTATCGGCAATCTCCGGTTTTTCCACGTTCGCCAGGACGCCTAATTGGGGCATCATGAAAATAGAGTCCACTGCTAATTGGGTAATCCCCTCAGGAAGGAAAGCATCGATTAACATACGGGCAGCTTGCTCCCGGCGCGGTGCGTGGGAAAGGACACCACCGGAGCCAACTAAAAGATCCAGTGCCATCATGTCCACTAAGGTTTGCCCCGAGGCTGTTTGCTCAAAGGCATCGGAAATGGTACGTTCTGTTTGAATACCCTTTAGACTCACAGCGAATTCTTTGTGCTGAATGAAGGAAAGGCGCAAGGCCTCCCGGGCGATGGCTTGCTCAATCTTCAACTCCTCCAAGGATTGGGGAACCGTGGTGGGACGAATCATCTTATTTCCAATACGGTTAGTCAACTCTTTTTCATCGATATCGAGGGCGACCCATCGCAAGACGTTCTGCAGACCCGCTTCGGCCAGGACATTGCAAATGGAGTAGCTCATTCCTAGGTTCGCGCTGACCGTTCGGTTGAAAACCCCCTGGAAGACAGAGAAAATATCGGTAGTAGCGCCTCCAATGTCGACACCTACGACAGTGAGATTTTCCTCCCGAGCGATCATTTCGATGAGTGACCCCACCGCCCCGGGCGTGGGCATGATGGGAGCGTCGGTCCAAGACATGAGTTTCTTATATCCGGGCGCCTGAGCCATGACATGTTCCATGAATAGGTCATGAATTTTATCCCGGGAAGGACCCAGGTTTTCCCGCTCTAAAACTGGCCGAATATTCTCCACAATGTCCAGGTCGGTAATCTCTCCCAGGGTTTTCTGGATATTCTCCCGAGCTTTCACGTTACCCGCGTAAATGACCGGGAGTTTATAATTCTGTCCGAGACGAGGTCGGGGATTTGCTGCTGCTAATATTTCGGCCAATTCCACCACGTGGGAAATAGTACCACCGTCGATGCCACCGGAGAGGAGAATCATGTCTGGTCGTAACTGGCGAATCCGCTGGATTTTTTCATGGGCCAGGCGACCATCGTTTGAAGCGATTACGTCCATCACGATGGACCCTGCCCCCAAGGCAGCCCGTTCGGCACTCTCCCCAGTCATGGACTTCACCACCCCTGCTACCATCATTTGCAACCCGCCACCTGCAGAACTGGTGGAAATGTACACATCCACACCTTTATCTCCTTGCTGGGGTGTAATGATTTGATTGTCCTCTAAAAGTGTTCTGCCCGATAACTCCTCCACTTCCATGACAGCATTTAATACCCCTTTGGTGACATCTTCAAAAGGAGCTTCCACCGTTGTAGGAGCTTCTCCCCGTACCTGTAAACGGTATTCTCCATCAACTTTCTGAATGAGAATGGCTTTGGTAGTCGTGCTACCACAATCTGTTGCTAAGATCGAATTCAGTTCCATTTTATTGACACCAAAGTTCCTTAATAAAATATGGTTAAATAGAGGTAGGCCAATGGGCTGGCAAAGATCAGCGAGTCGAAGCGGTCCAATACACCGCCATGCCCTCGTAAAAAGTTGCTGGTATCTTTTAGCCCCAGATCTCGTTTAAACTTGGATTCAGCAAAATCGCCTAGCTGACCAAAAATGCCAGCGATGATTCCCAATGCAATTACGTCTGTGTAAGTTATTGTAGTACCGATCCAATGAAATTGTTGAAAAATTAGAAAGATAAGCATGGCTGTAATAAAACCTGCAATCGTACCCACAACGGTTTTATTTGGACTCACAGCTTCTAACGCCTTCCTTTTACCCCATAGTTTGCCAAAGAACATGGCCGCTGAGTCACAGGTCCAAATTGAAATAATTAGCGCCAGGGTAAAACGACTTTGATGGTCAGTGTCATATTCACGAAGCCCAATCAAAGCTCCTAATAAAATGGGAATATAGAGAATCCCTAAAACCGTGATGGCAATATTGTATGTAGGGTTTGGTACCTCACGAAAGGTTTCAATAACCAACACGCATAATATAAAGGCCGTTAGAACACCGATGAATTGTGTACTGGAAATACCTGGCATGTAATAGTAATAACCAGCTGAGAGAAACACTGCAATCCAGCCAATGGCATATAAGGGATGCACATCCCGCGAACGGTTAATAGAGTAAAATTCGTTCAAAGAAAGGATCATCACTAAGGTTATGAAAAGGGCAAAATAGAGGGCTCCCAGCCATAGGATGAGTAAGATCCCTGGGATGCCAAGGAGGTTAACAAGGGTGCGGTCGGTTTTCTTTTTGGTCATGAACAGCGTAAAAAACGATGGGAAACTACTTCAGATTCGCTTCTTAGAACAATGTGGAATGTGGCTGTTTTCAAAAACGGTATCGATTCGTATAAAATACACTAAATAAAGTAGGCTGCGAAACCGTTCTACAGGCTTTTTTCATCAGCATTAAGGAAAATCCGTTCTGTGCGACCTCCCACGGCTGTTAACAAAACGTATGGTGTTGTTTCGATAGCAGCACAAATCTCTTCTACGTGGAGACTGTTTTCCTTATTCTCGCCAAAAATCAGTACTTCTTCCCCAACTTCCACCGGTGCGTCGCGGAAATCCACCATAAATTGATCCATGCACACGCGCCCAGCAATAGAAAAACGTTCCTTTCTATAGCCTACATAACCCTTCACATACCACGGTCGAGGAAACCCATCAGCAAAACCCGTTTGAATCACCCCAATCTGGGTATCTCTCGGGGAGGTCCAAACGCCGCCGTAGCTCACTTTTGTCCCTTTAGGCACACTTCGGACAGTTACGACGGGTCCACACCATTCCATAACCGGTTTAATGGGAATATCTTGGGGAACCTCTGAAGAGGGAAACGCTCCATAAAGTAGGATTCCACAGCGAACGATATCGAAATAGGATTGGGGGATGTTTAAAACTGAGCCACTGTTGGAGAAGTGTCGATATTTAAAGCGGTACCCAAGTTTCTCTGCCAAAGTAAGGACATTTTTGAATTGTTGCAGTTGAAATTCTGCATACCGTAAATCCCCTTCGTCAGCTGTGGCGAAATGGCTGTAGAGTCCTTCGCACCGTATTTCCGGAGTGGCGGCTAACTGCTTTAATAACTCCTCTGTAGACTCTAAAGGCACTCCAAGACGGGTCATCCCTGTATCCACCTTTAAATGGACCTTAGGACTCTTGCCATGTTTTTTATGGTAATGTCGCAAAAGGTTCAGATCGTCGGGCCAGGAAAGGTTGAGGGTAATATTTTGCGCCACGGCGTCAGACAGAATATCCTCACCCATGCGGCTGAAAATGAGGATTTCACCCTGAATGCCTCCGTCGCGAAGTTCAATAGCCTCGTTGAATGTGAACACAGCAAAGTAGGTAACACCTTCGTTCTGTAAGGTCTTTGCTACGGGGAGCGCTCCGTGACCGTAGGCATTGGCTTTTACCACGGCCATGATTTCTTTGCCGTTCACCTGCTCCTTTACCAGACGGTAATTATTCCTTAAACGATCTAAATGTATATATGCCTTGGGTCCAAACATGGATTATCGATAGTATTTGATTAACGCTTTTTTTAATTCGTCAAAATTCTGGAATATTTCCGTGCTACAGGCCATGATCCATCCGCTAAGGTCAGATAGGTCCAGCGTTGTGACCAGATAAATAGGCAACTTTTGCTGGTAAGCCACAGTCACTTCACCGTGAGTACCGGCGCCCTTAAAAACCGCTTCATTCCATAAACAGATGACGTAATCTACCTCGTGCATGATGGCCCGTAAATCCCGGTTAATGCACTTACGGATGAATGAAACATAACGCTGGGGATCGCTGTGCTTCCACTCGCGATAGTTACTCGCCCCTTCTTCCAGCATGAGGGTTTTCGATTCCTCGACGGGATCGATGACGTCATGTTTCAGTTCAGCGTGTAACCAGTCGGTTAACTCTTTACGCCAACCTGCACCTTCGTCATCGGCATATTCCATGGCACCAGAGAGATACGCAATCACTGGTGTAACCTCCATCTTAGAAATATACCGTTCAGATAAGTCCAGACAACTCCCACAACGATGGGGACGATCACCAAAACCCAGGGAAACTCACGTACGAAAAGGATATGCCGCGTAGCCCGCAATACCATACTGTTGGGTATGTTTTTTAGGATTACACCTAAAGTAACAGGATAGAATTCAAATTCCACAAATAGGCCAGAACTAAACAGAAAGAGAAGAACTAGCGAAAGTAATATGGTCATATAAATAGTGATGCGGTCGGTTAATAAACTAAGCGTGATAACCAAATTTCCAACTAAGAGATTGAAAAGGAGTGAAAAAACGAGAATAATTAAAAAATCATACCATGGCATTGAGATTCCTGAAAGGATCACCATGATAATAAGACCTAAGATAGTGTAGAAAAGGGCCTCTAATAAGGCTGCTATGAGGATGCCTGTCACCAAACTTGGTTTTGATAGGGGTGCTAGACTCATGGGTAATAAGGTTTTCTTATGAATCCGCAAGTCGAAGAAATCGCGGTATAAAATTGGCATAAGGGCTAACATGCTAATTAAAAACAGCATCCCCGGGATAACCCAGATCTGGTAAGGAATTTCGGCCACACTGCGCACAATAATATTTTTTAAGACCAATGAGATTCCCATGTAAAGTAAAATAGGCAAGATGAGCGCAACCGCGAGGGTAAGGAGAATCCGATTTTGAAACAGCCACCAGCGACGTTGTAGAAACGGAACGATCATTCCAACCCTTTCCGCGCAAAATCAGAATCCATTAAATCCCTCAGGCTCAGTTTATGAATGCTCAAATCCGTCATGACCGCCTTGGAAGCCTCGTTTAAAACCTGGAAAAATACCTGGCGGGAACGGCCATAAAAGTGAAAGGCGTTTCCAATACGGCTGGGATTAACCACGGTAGTAATTTCAGAGAGTTCTTTGAAGAGTTTATCCGTCAACGTTTCGAACTCAATCTGGAATTCGTGATATTCCAAGGTGCTTTCTAAGAGACGATCCAGACTTCCATCCAACAGAATCCGCCCTTCATGGAGTACAATAATACGGTCGTTAGCTTGTTCTACTTCTGGGAGGGATTGACTGACGTAAATAATGGTTTTTTCTCCTTTTAATTGATGAAGTAAGTCCCACGTAAGCCGGCGGGACTGGGCATCCATAAAGGCCGTTGGTTCGTCAAAGATGAGCACCGATGGATCGTGGACCAGCGCTCGGACGATCATGGCTTTTTTCAGTATTCCCAGGGGGACGCTAGCCGCTTTTTCATGGATGTATTCATGCAATTGGAAATGAGTACTATAACGATCGATTAAGTGCTTCCGTTTCTCTCGGTTTATAGCGT
>CAZBEL010000036.1:0-10520 GCA_964490885.1 uncultured bacterium | reverse complement strand
ATTCCACCTCCTCCTAATGGATCTTCAAAGAGCAAATCTTGTCGCAAGTTGGGTTCCACGGCACCAAAGGCGCGGATCTGTTGCCTTACCAGGTCGTATTGGTCAGGGGAAATACAACGGTCGTGGGGTGTCCCACCCCCATTGTGGCCGCCTCCTAATGCCAAAGAAGCCGATAATACTCCCTTACCCAGATAGCGCAAAATCCAGCTCAAAATCTTAGAGATGGGATTTCTTGTATGGTGTTTTTCAGGAAGTTGTAGAATACTCATTTTAGGGATATTTACCCAGTGAAAAGGAAAGTTTTTTCAGCTTACCATTTTCATAGAATCTTTGTAGGTTTAGTGGTTATTTCGTTCTCTATTTACAGCGGAGGTATGTATGAAAAAAATCTTACACCTTACGGCCCTGTTGAGTAGTGCCCTGTGGATGTCTTGTACCACCATGTCCTTTCTTCCCCGGGAAGGTACAGTTTCCAAGTTTAATTTGGCTACAGTAGAATATGTGCAGTCGGTGAGCCAAACCCAGCGGGAGACCTTGGCCCAGGAATTTTCCAGCCGATTGGTCCCTATGCTGGACTCTCTCTTAGCAGGGGACCGGGAGACCGTGCAGAAATTGGCCAAGCTGATCTCGGAACAGGAACAAAAGCTCACCACTCTCTCCGCTAAGATGGACAGTACCGAAGCCAATGTCATGAAAGTATCCAGCAAGATGCTGCGGGACTTGGCAGACATGCGCTCGGCTAATACAAATATGCAACTCTACATTGACCAGTTGAAGGGGAACATGGATAGCCTCCCGTTGAACATTTTGCGGGAACTCAACACTGCTATTGAGCAGTATATCCAGGCCAATAGTCCCCCCGAAGCTCCCTCTGAACCGTAAACCTAGCCAGAATTATCAGGGAGTCATCCTCGAACCGGTTTTAAGCCTGCATAAAACCTTTAGTCAGAGGAAACATGCACTAATCGGTAATGGGAAACTTGTCGTAATATCCTCATCCCTTATCTCATTCTCTTGTCATTAATACGACTTCCCCATTCCAACGGATAGCGTTAGGTGATATTCATTTTCGTTTAGTGCGTCGGGGAGATTCCCAACGGCGCTACATCTGGCTTCACGGGGATGAGGAAACCTCTCGATTGGCACTCCAACTTCATCTCCAAAAGGCTGAAGGTTGGGCGTTTTATATCGAGAGCACTACCCGTGAAGTCTCTTTTGGTGACGGGCGGATTGACCCCAACCGCATGTTCAGTCGCTCTGGCGCGGCAGTTGATTTTATCCGCTGTAATCCCCATTGGACCCCCGAATACCTAGAAGCACAACTGAATATACTAGACCAGGTTCGTGAATCCTTTTTAGACATCCTATTGCCGCCATACGGTGGGCTTTTGATAGCAGTTCATAATAATTCTCAAGGCTACTCTTTGGAGAGCGAACGTCATAACAGTCAGGCCCAGGCGGTGAAAAACGATGTAGATCCCCGGAACTTTTTCCTTTGTGTAGCTGAAAGAGATTTTGCCGCATTACAGAATTCCCCTTACAATGTTCTCCTCCAGGCTGCTGATGTTGAAGATGATGGTTCCCTCTCCTGCCTGGCTGCCCGGCGAGGGATTCGTTATGTTAATTGTGAGGTATCGTTAGGGAATCTTGCTATTCAACAGGAGATGTTGGCCTACCTTGGTGAGCATTTGGACTAAGACACACCTATAAGTTTAGTTTGATTCTTTTACCCTCCTTTGAGAGTAACGCCAATAGAAAAGCACTATCAATCCAGCTAAATTAGGAAACCAAACGATGGGGTGTGACCAGGGGACCCCAGAGAAAGTGAAAGAGGAGAGGGGCCAAAAAAATTTTGTGGGGAAAAAGTCCTGGCTGTGGAAAGGGAGATCTAATAAAATATGAAATGGCCAAGCCAGTAACGGGATGACTAGCGGCCTCTTCCACCAAGCTACGATCGCCAGTAATAACAATACAACTACTAGACTGTGGGTTAAATCGTAACTCCAAAACAACCAGGTGGGTAATGTGTCTAAAGGGGGTGGACCGAAATCCAGGGGTCCTTTCAGCAATCGAAAGGGAAGATAGAGGCCAAAGGAGGCAAGGTCAGGAAACGCGCCCCAAAAGGTTGCCCACCATGGTTGACCACGGTACCCAAACAAGCCCCGTCCCCATAAAGCATGACTCAATGTGTCCACAAGTGTTTACCCCATTGCATTGGTTATTAATTGAATATGTAACGATGTAAGTTCTCCAGCAACGAATTGGAAAGAATATTTTTTCCAGGAAAACGGAATTCAGCGTAGTTTTCCATACGGGAATTACCTAAAAGACAGGAGGTGTAACTCATGTTATCTGGTACCGTTAAGGAATGGGATCGTGATAAAGGATACGGCTTTATCGAAGGGGAGGATGGAAATGATTATTTCGTACATATTTCGGGATTAAGACCGCAGTTGAAACAGCGTGGTTTACTCCCCGGCCAGAAAGTACTATTTGATGTGGACTTTGATATGAAAGGAGATAAAGCCATTAATGTGCGCCCTTCTTGAGTATGGTTTCCATAACTCGGAACTTAAGACTCGCGCTTATTTGAGTAGGAAACCAGATCAATAAAAGAACTGTTGTATATCGTAAACAGCTACTTTTACACCGGAAGCGGAGACTTCACGAAAAGCACCTTTCAATTCCTTGGCCATGCGGCGAATTTCCAGTCGGGTAGGGGGTTGGATCTTTCGCTCGGTCAAAACTTTCATGTACTCGGGGTTCGTCTCGTAGAATTCAGACACGTAAATGATGTCTCCCCGAGTGAGGGGCATTTCGCTGACCAATTTTATAGACTCCTTTCGGTGACGCTCATGGAAAGGCTGCCCCCCGGCCCCCGCTAAAAAGATCACACCGATGGCCAATCCTCCTGCTTTCAGCTTCTGGGTGAGGTTGAGGATTGCTTCCAGGGATTGAGGTTTATTCAATAAGGCCAGGAGATCCGGATGTCCGGATTCGACCCCCAAATAGACCCTTTTTACTCCCCATTCTTTTAGTTGGGAGAAATTTTGGGCGCTTTTTTTAATTCCAGTGAATACATCAATGAATGAATAAATGGGTAGACGCCCAGGCAGGTTGTGGTGAATGTGGCGCAGGATGGGCAGCAATTTCCGCTGAGGAATTACCAGGGCATTGGCATCGGCCAGGAAGATGCTTCGTCGCAGCCGTATGCCAGTTCCCAGGAAGTCCTTCACACCTTTTACGTGTTGGACTACCTCCGCTAAAGGTTTGATCCTGAAAGGACGATCCCGATAGAAGTTGCAGAAGGTGCAGCGGTTGTAGTTGCACCCTTCCGTGATTTGAAGTACCAGGGCTAAATATTGATCTGGTGGCAGGATAGAGATGGGATGGTAAAGGTTGTTGAATAAGCGTTTCTCTTCTTGTAAACGTTCCGGGGTCCATCGGTTTATCTGGTCGACAGCGGCTTTGAAATCTTTAGGAAGGGAGGTAATGCCTTTTTGTACAAGTCTCCTACAGCGGGAGATCAATTCCCAGCCCTCCGTTACCGGGAAAGGTTCCACCGTGCGAAAGGTTTCCCCCACCTTGCTCCAGCGGGACTTCCTGAAAAAGCGATTATCCAGTGTGCGCCGATAGTTTACACCGTCCACGTACATGCCTACCAGACGGCCTTCGCGATCAAAGGTCCACAGGTTATTGGCCGGCGTCTCGAAGACATTAATAACCTGTTCTTTCAAGGTGATGAGTAGTTCTCGCTGTTGGTCTAAAGGGAATTTATACTGTTGAATAGACGGCTTCATTTTTTAAGAGAGCTAATGGGTTTGTTCATAAAACGAAGATGAAGATTAGGTCTCTTCCGAAGCTTCAGCCAGGGCCAACCGCTCCCCAATTGGTGGATGGGAGTAATACAACAGTTTTACCCACCAGGCAGGGTAGGCATTGGAAAGATTGCGATTAGCCAGTCCGGCTAAAGCCGTTTGGAATGCTTCTTTTTGAGGGATCAGACGCAGGGCGGATCTATCTGCCTGACGTTCCCAGTAACGCGCAATAGCGTGACTAAGGGGACCTAATACTAACCCGGAGAGAAAACTGTATAGAAAAATGAATATGGGGAAAAGAGTGAGGTTCCAGCGTGTACTCTCTAAGAAATGCGGCCAACCCCAGTTTATGACCCGATCCAGGACGAAGAAAACCACCAATTGTTGCAGGGAACCGATGAGGATTTGCTTGGCAAGGTGGCGGTGTTTGTAATGCCCCACTTCATGAGCAATGACTGACTCAATCTCCGGGATGCTCATGTGCTCCAGAAGATTATCGGCCAGTACCACTCGCCGGGTTTTACCTAACCCTGCTAAGAAGGCATTCTCTTTTTTCGTTTGGTAGCTCATATCCTCTTTAAAGAACCCGCTGGAGCGCAACCCCACTTTGGCGAGGAGTTTTTCCAGACGTCGGGTTAATTCCTGGTCCTCAATGGGATCGTATTTATTGAAAATGGGAAAAATTACTACAGGTGCCAGGGTTGTTAATAAAACCCCTACCGCAATGGAAGCTAAACTGGCGATCCACCACCAGTGGGCAGGGTAGGCGGCCATGACCCAAAACAAGAGTCCCACCAGTAATAGGGTCAAGACTAACCCAACCAGATACCCCTTGAGTTGTTCCCATAGCCAGGAGACAACTGTATGGTTGGAAAAATGCCATTTATGTTCGTGAAGATAACCGCTGTAGTAGTTCAGGGGGAAGATCACCAAAGTAGCTAGGGTGACGAGAATGAACAGGTAAAGGGTTACGGTCCAAATCATGGTAGAACCGAATCGAAGTTGGGCCAGATAAGCACTAAACCCACTAAGGTAGAACGCCAGTAAAAACACCAGTGACAGAAGCGAGCCAGCGAGCCCTAAGAGACGTTTTTCCTTCTCGTATTGCCGGGCCTGCCTTTGCTTTTCTTCGTCTAATAGGGGATGAATTGAAGGTGTACTCATTTAACTAACCACTATGTCCCAAATCTACCTGCAAATTAAGAGGGGGTTTTATGATCAAGCATAGAAGCCGGTTCCAGGAAATTCCGAATGGTCCGAATGGCAGGAAGGGGAATCTTGTGGTTCGATTCCACCCATTCTAACCGTACAGAGTAGCCTAATTCTTTTAACAGATCATGGGCTACCTCACTTTCCTTGGGGTCAACAAGGGTATCCCGAGTACCGTGAAGGAGCAGAAAAGGGGTCTCGCGACTGGCTGGTGTGGCGGCTTTTTGGAGCCGGGTTGGATTTTTCACCATGCCCGCAAACCAAACTACGCCTCCCAAAGAGACATCCAACCGTAGGGTGAATTCTAAGGCCAAGCTGGCACCCATGGAAAAACCTACTAGGTAGATATTGGAAGGGGAGAAACCCTTATCTTGTAGATTGGCCACTAAGGTTTTTAAAAGGGTGAAAGAACGCATGGTCTTCCAGCCTTCCGCGTCTGAACCGCTGAACCAGGTATAACCTTTACCGGTGCTGGCAGAGTAAGGGGCCCTAGGGCAATACCACACCGCAGCGGGGGCCCGTACAGCTTTGGCCACTGTAAGCATAGCCGATTCATCCCCGGTCCAGCCGTGGAGGCCGATCACTGCCTGAGTGGGGTGCTCCGGTATCTGAAAAGTGGCCAGATGGTAGTCCTTGAGCTGCACTTTAAGGGTTTGGCTAGCGGTGGGTGATTTGCCCACTATTCTGACATATGTACGAATACTGCAGCTATCTTTTTGTGGGAGTCTCAATCACAGCAGCAGTTGTCCACCACGGAGATATTGTTCTTATCGGAGCCAATGATTTGATAGCGTACACAAGCGCCGATTTGTAGCTCCTGAATCGTCGTATCTGCTACGAATTCGGCAATATTATCCGCGGTCACCTCTGTGAACAGGTACCCTTCAGTGAGGTCCCCACAATCAGCACAGTCATTCCCTTTATTACAAGCCCAGGGAAAGAGTAGTATTACGATCAATAAACTGATTACAAAGGCGAGACATCGTTTCATAGAACCTCCGTTTTTGTGCCTTAAGGTGTTTTTTGAAAGTTAGGTGCGGCCGTGAGCACCCATTTGGCATTGGCGGGAGTGCGGCTGGGTTCCAGACGGTAAAGCTCCCCTGTTGCCGTATCTAAGAGATAGTGCCAGTGGGTGCGGTCGATGGAGAAGCTCTGGAGTTGATAACGGCCACTCTGGTTGTTTTTAGCCGTTTCCTGTTTGATGTAGGTCTCCAGGCGCTCCAGGATCGCCCGCAAGGAATCGTCCTGAATTTCGGTTGATCCCAGGAAGAAAAAAATGCCCGTCACTAGGGCCACTCCTGTGATCAAGCCTGTGAGATACTGTTTCATAAGCCCTCCTTTCTTGAGAGTTACGATCTTAACCGGCGCGCTTCATAAGCGGCCATGCGTTCCACAAAGTCGGTTTCATTCTCAGCCTGTAAAAGAGGACTGAGGAGGATATCTTTTTCCAAGGTGGCTGTGGTTTGGGGTCCGTAGTCGTGGCCTGGATAGATCATTGTACTTTTAGGTAAAGTAAGAATTTTCTGGTACACAGAACGATACAGTTGGCGGACGTCACTCCCAGGGCTGATGGTTCGTCCGGTGCGCCCGATGAATAAGGTATCCCCGGTGAACAAAGCGTTCTCCACTAGGAAGCATACCGAATCGGGATAGTGTCCCGGAGTATGCAGCGCTAGGATCTCAACGTTGCCTAAGGTGATTTTACTACCCTCCCTGAGTGAAAGGATATGCTTGGCGTTGATTTTTCGGGCACCCATTTCATGAACGGCAACTGTGGCTTCTGGATAGTGGTGTAGATAATCCCGTAAATAGGCAATGTGGTCCCCATGGGTATGGGTGATTCCAATGTATTTTAGGTTTTTCAAGTATGGTTGAATCTCATGGAGGCGCAGGGCTGCATCCACTAAGAATTGTTCACCGGTGGCAGTCTCCGTGACCAGATGGACCAGATTGTCATCGAAGCCGCCTTTAAAGGAGCGAATGGAGATTAGATTTTTTCTCATGTTTTAAGAAATGATGCTGACTCTAAACGGGTTGTAGTTTATCTTTCCATAGGGATAAATGTACTACTTTAGTTCAATTAAATAGCATAAGGAGTCGTTATGAAGCAGACAGCGGTTTATTTAATCTTCATTGGGATTGCTGTCTTTATCCTGGCTTTCCTGGGAACCATCATTAAATATGTCGTTAATCACCCTTTATTAGGGTTGGCGTTATTGGCCATTTTAGTAGGAGTGGCGTTGTTGCTTTACAGTTTCTACCAGGAAGGGCAATCCTCTGATGAAGAGAAACCGTTAAGGAAGATTGAAAAGTGAAGATCGTAACCACCGAAACAGTCGCAGGCTTTACTATTAAAGAACATTTGGGAACGGTAGTAGGGAACACCATTCGGGCGCGTCACTTGGGTAAAGACGTGATGGCTGGTCTTCGAGCCGTGGTAGGCGGTGAAATCAAGGAGTACACCAAGATGTTGGCCGAGTCCAGGGAACAGGCCTTGCAGCGAATGATCGAACAGGCCGAAGCACTGGGGGCCAACGGAATTGTGGGCGTCCGTTTCCAAACGTCCATGATTCTCTCTACCACAGCAGAGTTACTGGCTTACGGCACAGCCGTGGTCCTGGAGCCGACTTCCTAAGAAAATACTGCCAGACAAGTTTGGTTCAACTCACTGAGGGAAGTTCCCCAGTCTGCCAGTTCTGTTTTTCCTGACGTCTCTATATTATAATTAGCGTAACTTTGACCCTCCAGTCTATTCCTATTAACCTCAAAGATCGTTTTCGGGCTGTTCAACTCTCGGAAAGAGTTATCTGCCTCTATGGCGTGAGGGGATTTTAGTTTTGGTAATGGTGAATTGAGATAGCGGAGTTATTGAACACCGTCGGAACACCCCCACTTTTATCAAATAATAAACAGGAAAAGATTAGGGAAAATAGTCGATTAACAGATATGTGGAAGAAAGGGAAGACATGAAATACGTTGTCGGAATCTTATTGATAATTACCTTTACCGCCTGGTCTTGCGGTGGTAACTCCGGGGAAGGACAAACCGTGGCGATGAACACCATGAAAGACTCGGTGAGTTATAGCATTGGCATGGACATTGGTGGTACCTTGAAAAGACAGTCCATTGACATAAATCAAGACATTTTTATCCAGGGTTTTAAAGATGCCTACGGTGAAGATACGACCCAATTATCCTCGGATGAGATGAAAAATGTAATTATGGCTTTTCAGCAGCAGCAACGTCTACAACGGGAGGAACAGGTCAAACAAATAGCCAAGAAGAATAAGCAGGAAGGTGAGGCTTATTTGGAAGCGCACGCCCGGGAGCCCGGAGTAGTTGCCCTACCCAGCGGTCTTCAGTATAAGGTATTACAAGCTGGTACCGGCCCCACTCCTACAATTAACGACCGAGTTCGTGTTCACTACAAGGGCATGTTGCTTGACGGCACGGTGTTTGACAGTTCTTATGAACGTGGCCAGCCTGCTACGTTTGGTGTGGGTCGCGTAATCCGGGGTTGGACCGAAGCTTTACAGCTTATGAATGTGGGGTCTAAATGGGAGCTCACGGTGCCTCCAGATTTAGCTTACGGTGAACGGGGCGCTGGTGAAAAGATTGAACCCAATAGCGTGTTGATTTTCGAGGTTGAGCTCCTGGGCATTGAGAATCCCGAAGACCTTCCCCAGGGTACCGGAAAGTAGGACCGTCGCAAAAACTGGAGCGCTTCCTCCAGGTCATCACTTGTTAAAAGGGATGAAAAGAAGCATATGAAGCCCGTGACCCATTCCTGGACAAAACAGCGGTGGGTGTCGTTCCTGGGTATGTTGAGTCTTGTGGGTTGGATAACCTCCTGTGCCCATTGGGGACCTCCCCCTCCTGCAAAAGAGGCCCGTGCTGTATGGATCTCCCGTTTCGAATACTGTGAGTATTCTCCTACCCACGACCAGGATTCAATTCGCAGCTATATTGCTAATGCCATCGATCAGGCTGCTCAAGCCAATTTCAATCTGATCTTTTTCCAGGTACGGGGGAATGGGGATGCCTACTACACACCCGGCTTGGAACCGTGGGGGAGTTTGCTCACCGATACTTTGGGGAAAAATCCTGGCTGGGATCCCCTGGCCTTTGCCTTAGAACGTGCCCACGTCCGGGGGCTGGAACTCCACGCCTGGGTGAACACTTTTCCCGTCTGGCGCGGCAATGAGCCGCCCCCAGAAACCACCCCGCGTTCCCCTTACTTGAACCATCCCGAATGGATCGTTTGCGATTCTTCAGGGACTCCCCAACCTCTGTCGGACCACTATGTTTCCTTCTCGCCGGGCATACCGGCAGTCCACGATTATATTATCGGGGTAGTCAAGGACATTGTCCAACGGTATGATGTAGATGGGATTCATTTCGATTATATCCGCTACCCGGAAAAGTCGCCGGAGAAGGGCTTTTCCCATGATTCTATTAGCGTGGCTCGCTTCAATTCTCCGGAAGGTAATCCCTACCGTTTGGATTGGGAAGATTGGCAACGAGAACAGCTTAACCAGTTTGTCTATCAAGCCTATAATGAGTTAACTGCTCTGAAACCGGAGTTGAAGATTTCCGCCGCCGTTATTGGGAGTTACAACGAAGGCGGCTGGAACGCTTATTACAGTGTTTATCAGGATCCCCGGCGCTGGGTAGAACTGGGCAAGATAGATTTCATTGCCCCCATGATGTACTGGCCGCGGCGCCATCCAGACTACCCCTTTGCGGGATTAGCGGAGAAGTGGCAGGAGCAACTACCACCGGAGCGTTATGTTTTCCCCGGTATTGGAACCTATCGCTATACGAGCCGGAAACGGAATTACAACTGGCGAGAGGCTCTGGCACAAGTCGATGTGGTACGGTCACACCAACTACCAGGGATGGTCTTTTTCGGCTCCCGTAGCCTTACCGATCGTTGGGAGAGCCTGCGAAAACAGCGGTTTACCAATCCGGCCAATATTCCTCCCATGACCTGGAAAGACAGCCTTCCCCCCGAGCCACCTACGGACCTTAAAATGAAAATCCAGAAGGAGGAGATTATCCTCATGTGGTCTCCTTCACCCAGTGTTGATGTGCGCCGCTATAATATTTACGTGAGCAAAAAACCTGAGGTTACGGACAAGGAATCATGGCATTTGGTGGCAATTACGCCTGGTCCGGTGACTACCTTTATTCTATCGCCGGCACAATTGAGAAGAAACCGGTATGTTGCCGTCTCGGCCCTGGATGCCGCCTGGAATGAAAGTACGCTGATTCTAGTAACTTCTAAGTATAGGTGAACTAATAGAGGTTTTTTAGATCAAAAGGTGACGGTTAAGTCCGTTTAAGTGATCTATATTTAAGATGACTTCCTATCTGACTATTTGGTGAGCTGGTTAAATCCGCATGAATAGATAGCGATTCTACCTAGTCCATCTAACTGTAAGGGCTTGTATTAACTATAGTTCAGCGATAGAATTTTACATTGAAAATAAA
>CAZBEL010000035.1:0-10597 GCA_964490885.1 uncultured bacterium | reverse complement strand
GTGTAGCCCTCACTCTCCTGGGAAAAGGCTTCAAACAAACTGTCCAGATACTCCGCGGAAATACCAATACCCGTATCCTGAACGGTTAATAGATAATTTCCCGATTCCCGTTTCAAGGATACGGTAATCTTTCCCTTTTCCGTAAATTTGATAGCGTTGTCAATTAAATTCCTAATTGCTTGTGACACCCCATATCTATCAGCATGGATGAAAGCTGAATCAAGGTCTGTCTTAAACTCCAATCTCAGGGATTTACTCTCAGCAATAGGTTGACATTCGCGCATTATACTACGAACTAAGTTACTTATCTCGAGGTCTTCCATTTTCAAATCATAGGTCCCCGCTTCAATCTGGGAAATATCCAGAATCTCATGCACTGTTCGCATGAGACGATTACCGCTGTTCCTGATTGTCTTAAAAAATCCTTGTTCCTCGTCACCCACTAAATTGCGGGTACTGGCTTCAATTAAATCAGTAAAACCCAGGATGGCGTTTAACGGTGTCCGGATTTCATGGGACATGTTAGCTAAAAAGAGGCTCTTGACCCTTTCGCCCTCCTTGGCTTTTTCCAGGGCCTTCTCCAGCTTTTTACGAGATTTCACACGCTCAGAAATATCACTACCTGTGGATATGAAGCCAGCTATGTTTCCCTCTGAGTCTTTCATCGGTGTAATGGTCTGGTCATAAATAAATAACTCACCATTCTTTTTCCGGTCAATTACCTCAGTATGCATGACTTTACCAGATTGAATTGTTTCCCATACATTTTTGTAGTATTCAGCGCTCATCTTGCCAGATTTAAGGATACGTGGGGTCTGACCAATTGCTTCTTCTTGGCTATAACCAGTGATCTTTTCAAAAGCGGGGTTCACATACTCGATTTTACCTTTGACATCTGTAATAAAAACTATATCCGATGACTGCTCCACGACTTCGGATAGCTTTTTTACCTCTTCTTCGGCTTGCTTTCGCTCAATGACAATCGCAATTTGTTCGGAAATAAAGGTTAACATCTCTTTTTCCCGTTCACCGATAGCATTAACATCCCTATAATGCTGCACAACGATGGCACCAAAAGTCCCCCTACTCGATTTAAGAGGAACACCGAGCCAGACTCGCGAAGGCTCACCAACAGGTGTAATTTTCCCTTCATTAATAAGTCTATTACGATCTTCTTCATTAAGTAAGAGAGTCTCACCAGTCTGTATGATGTATTCTGTCAACCCATTTTGGGGTTTGTAGGGACCCTCGTATGTATCAACTTCATCTACAAAATAAGGAAACGTCAGAAGATCCTTTTGTGAATCGTATAAGGCAATGTAAAAGTTACCAGCATCCATAATATCAGTAACTACTTCATGGATGGAATGAAACAGTTTTTTGAGACTGGTATCGGAGTGAGCAATGGTCGCAATTCGGTAGAGTGCAGACTGTAGTAGTTCTGTCCGCTTGTGCTCGGTGATATCCACCATGATACCCCGTAGTTTCACTGGCTGATCATTCTCCACCACTACGGTTACAATATCCCTCAACCAAATGATGCCACCCTCTTTATCAATCATCCGATACTCAAACTCATGGGCCCGCTTCTCTTTGACTGCTTTCTCGCAATAGGCAATCGCCCAACTCTGGTCATCCGGATAGATGTGATCCTTCCAAAACGTTTGATCTGTCAACCAACGTTTCATGGGATATCCAAGGAGTCGTTCGGCTTGCTGGCTGACAAATGAAAACTGAAAGGTCAGAGCATCTGCCTCCCAGACGATACCTTCAATTGTATTTACTAGTGAAGCGTAATTCTGTTGCGAATTCCTCAGCGCCTTCTCGATTTCTTTGCGTTCGCTGATCTCCTGTCGCAATGCTATGTTAGTGGACATCAGTTCTGCTGTACGTTCATCGACAGATTTCTCAAGTTGTTCACGGTGTCTTCGCAACTCTTCATTAGCACGTTGATAATTTTCATAAGTTATCCGCACTCTAGCCACCATCGGTCGAAAAACAAACAGCGTTGCTAATAATAGTAATAAAAATGTTAAACCCATTATATAGGTCTCAAACCACTTTAAATTATTAACGCGCTCTTGAGATTCTTTATCATATTGAAAAACAGCACGGTCCATCCATTTTAAGTACAATGGTGAGGCATTTACAATATCACTGACGATGGTAGATTTAGATGATAGTACTGCAAAATCATTGTCCTTTAATGTCAATATGCTATTTACACCTTTTTTCATCGTGTGGTAGTAGGATTCCATTTTTCTGAACAAAGCGCGTATTTCTGGACTGTTATTACCAGGTAGTTGCAGTTGTTCATCACCGTGTTGCAATCCACGATGGACTCTTGACCAGCTTCCCAAAGTAGCTCTCAGCATTTCACGATACTGTTCCCTCATTTCAATAGTAGGGCTTTGTGCCAACAAAAGCACTTCCTTAGCTAACTTCTGGGAAAGCATCCTCTGGCGGCCGGAAAGATTAATTAATGGTGCATCGGAAACATGCCTGGATAAAGTAAATTGTGTGAAAAGATAGACGGACACAGAGAATAAAGCAATCAAGGATAACACAATCAGATAACGAATAGTAATATTTCTTGTTTTGTAATTTAAGACATCCATTTATACCTACTCCTTAAATCGACCAATCTTTTTACACGTCTACCCCCACGCACTCCTTTTAAAGGTTGTAATAGTACAGAACGGGTAATCTGTTTCATTGCGCCACCAACGTTATAAGTTGTGCTGGTTAACGTCAATTTCACCTCTGGGCATTTTTAAATAAAAAATGTTTCCTTTAGGTTTATTTGCCTCTACCCAAACCGTACCACCGTGAGCTTCTGCAATCCGACGTACGATCGCCAAACCCAACCCCCGGCCGTGGCTAACACCAGGTTCTAATTGGGCGCGGCGCAAAAAAATACGTTCGTAGTTCTCAGCCCGAATTGACTCACCAAAGTCACTAATACCTATGACGATGTAGTCTTTTTTCTGTTCGGCGTGGATGACAATCCGTTTTCCTGAGGAAGCATATTTGATAGCATTGCTAATGTAATTCCTGAAAACTTCTGCAATAATGGGATTGGCTCTAACTAACAAAGGATGAGTGAGGTTGTTTTCCAGAATCATCCCCGCACTTTCCAGACCCCATTTAAATTCTCGAATGACCTTTTCAATAATCTCCTTTATGTCCAACATTTGTGTTTTTAGATTCTCTCCAAAAGTAACTTCCGCAAGGGTGATGGCATTATCGATCGTTTTCAACAAACTATCGCTGCTCTCCTTAACCATTTGTATTTCTTCCTTGTTGGGATGCTCTTTTATCATAACATCGGCAATACCGCTTATTACCCCTGCTGGATTTTTCAAATCGTGGGTAATGACATCTAAAAGGAGGTCCTTCATGCTGTTGGCATTGGTCAACTTTTCAGCGAGTTTTCGATATTTCTCCTCGGAACGTTTAAGCGCCTCTGCGGCCCGTTTCCGTTCGGTAATGTCCCTAATAATCCCCCTGGCGAGAACAACCTTTCCCCTCTCGATTTGTGGAACGGCACTCACTTCCACGGCAATTTTTTCACCTTTTTTCGTTATTAATGCCGTTTCATAACTCCTGACATCTTTACCTCTCATCACCTGTTCAAATACTTTCTTGGTGATATTACGACAATCAGGATGGACGATTTCTAATAAGGGTTTACCTAGGTACTCTTCTTTAGTATACCCCATAGTCTCAAGTTCGATTTTGTTCGCATCAACTATCCGACCGTCAGCGTCTACTATATGAATCATATCTAACGCATCATTAAAAAGGCCGCGGTACTTCTGTTCACTTTTTTTTAATGCCCTGTTGGCTTCACGCAATTCAACTGTTCTTTCCGCGACACGTAACTCAAGACCATCCTTAGCTTTCCGTAACGCCTTTTCTGCGGACTGACGCTGAGCTATCTCTCGTTCCATTGGTTTAAGGAAAAAGAGATACAGTACGGGAAAAATCACTATAATCAACAGGAACGCATCAATTAGACCTTCACCCTGGGGAGAAAAATGCAGATATCGATAGAGAAGGTACATAATGCTCCCTTCAGTAATAAATATTGTCAGGGCAATTATGAGTAGTAGCTTGAGTGGTCTAGTAAATGTCATCTTCATCGTTTGAAAACCTCAGGTAAATTCAGTCCCATTCTTAGTAAACAGGACACAGCAGACTTTCTATTGCGTTTCAATTCTATTCTCGAAATGAGCAAGTTATGGGGCGTAGACAATCGGGACGGAGCCATTAATCCACGCCACTGTTTGTTGGTGAACTTAAGTATGTCATATTCTTACCTAAATCCTGAAGTGCGTTCACAAAGTGCAAGTAAATATTCATTTAGATAGCATGCCAGCGGTACGACTGTTATCATAATATACAGATAGGCCTAATCCTTTTGTTGCCTTAGGCAATAGACTGGTGGCCCAGCTTGTGACTTTGACGCACTCCAAGACGAATATAGAAACTTTCTGTGGGTTAATACCCAATCTATATTTGATCATAAACTCAATCGCCATGGCCCACGATCTCCTTCCCTAGTAACTATTCTGCTATAGTCTTGCTCCAAGAATTAAGAGATAACTCGCATGCTACTTTGTAACTAGCGGCTATTAAAATCATCATTCCCATTGTATTCTTAATCTATTTAACGAAATCTTCCCGAGTCTACTTTGTATAGGTCTAAACAACTTCATCAATTTCTTTTATAACTTGTGTTCAAGGAGCAATTCATGTTGTCAATTGAATTATGATAAACCCGACGTATCTTGTGATTAAAATATCTGCCATGCGTTATTTATCATAAACAAACCCGACACCAGAAGCAGGAGCCCAAAAAACAACCGTCGGGAGAATATTATATCGTCTACAACTATATTCCTATTTACTACTTCACTGGCCTTGACCAATATCCGCGGAGCAGTCAGAAGTAGTATCCCAACGATTAACGCGATGGTGGCTATGACTGTTACAAATAATGTTTCCATAACATCTCCTTCTTTTAATGCTAATCATCTGTTTCTGCGCGGTTTTCATGTTTATGGCCTGCTATGATTTTCCCTAACCCGGTTTAACTAAATCTTTTAAAACACTGGCCACCTCATGGAAATCCTCTGCCTTGTCAAAAAAGAAGTCCGCTCCCAAGTCCGAACAAATCTTTCTGAATTGATCAGATGGATAGTTTGTTAGGATAATAACTTTGGTCGCAGGTTTTTTATGTTTTATTGTATCTAGTACATCGATACCACTCTTTTGCGGCATGGCAATATCCAGTACGACGATGTCTGGTTGGAGGTACCAAAACAAAATCAGAGCCTCTCCTCCATTCGATGCTTGGTCAATGGAAGTAATCCCCTCAATAGGTGAAATGGCCTGGTAAAGCCGGTCTCGAATGAGTGATGAGTCGTCTACTATTAAAATCTTCAATATATTCTTTCATTCTGTTTTTATTTTTTAATCTATTCATTGTGTATACAAGGTAACCTAAGTAGTATAGAAAAAAAATAGGACGAACCCCAATTCGCCACTAAGGATTAGTGAAAAACTGTATCGGTGTTTGTCCTATAGGTAGCAGGACAAAATTTGATGTAGATTAAAAATATTTATCCTCAGTGACACTTTTCGACATATCAGTGTACATCAAAGCTTGTTGGTACAAGTATGCTACCAACGCCTATGTGTTCTTTTACGTAATAACGATTAGTTTTTAAACTGCTGTATCAATCACACAATTTATTTCTGACGGCATAAGAAATAAGTTGGGCATTATTCTTCATATTTAATTTGTCAAGAATGTGCATGCGGTAAGTACTAATAGTTTTAACGCTTAAAGACAATTGTTCGGCGATTTCGGAAACAGTCTTTCCTGAGGCGATTAAACGTAATACTTGAAACTCTCTGTCAGATAATAATTCATGGGGTGCTTTTATAGAGTCACTTCTTAATTCTCGGGTCAATAACTCAGCTACGCTTGAAGTAATATATTGCTGTCCTGCCAACACACGGTCAAGAGCTGTCACCAAATTCTCCGGAGCACTGTCTTTCATGAGATACCCCGCTGCACCAGCTTTTATAACTCTAATGGCAAATTGGTCTTCTGGATACATACTTATGACGAGGATTGGTAGTTTAGGATCAAGCTCTTTTAAGTCCTTAATTATTTCCAGTCCACTTCTCCCCGGTAAGTTGATATCTAATAATACGAGATCCCATTTTTCTTTTCCAACAAGTGCAAAAGCTTCAGCAGTAGTGCTCGCTTCTCCATAAGTAACATTAGTAAAATGATCACTGATAATTTTCATTAAGCCATGTCGCAAGAGGGCATGATCATCCACAATTAAAATGTTTATCATCGTGAGTGGTTTAGGCTCCTTTTTCTCCCACAACTAGATCTAATCAATTGGGACCGAAACCGAAACCGTTGTCCCTTTACCTTTTTCTCCTGTGATGGTTAATTCGGCACCCACTAAACGTGCGCGTTCTCGCATTCCAAGTATCCCAAGAGACGCTATATTTGCGATTTCACTTTCTTCAATTCCCCGACCATTATCCTTAACCGTTAATACAACAGATTGCTCTGGCTTTTCTAATGTTACGGAAACATTGGTTGCCTGGGCATGGCGAGTAATATTAGTAAGGGTTTCCTGGAAAATGCGGAAAATAGTAGTATCTTTATGTTGATCTAATTTTAAACGTTCGTCAGGTAATTGGGCTTCGCATTTGATATGGGTCCGAGATTGAAATTCTTTCAGTTGCCACTTAATAGCTGCGCAGAGCCCCAATTGGTCTAATACCCCGGGTCTGAGTTCAGTGGAAATTCTCTTTATTATTTGCAGTGAATCATTGGTCAGGGAAATCATGGACTGCAAATCACTAGCCCGGGGGTTATTCTCGAAAAGTGGATCTCTTAAAAGGGATGTTAGGTCGATTTTTAACGCCGTCATTAAATGACCTAGCTCATCGTGCAATTCTCTGGAGATTTTCGCTCTTTCTTCCTCTCTGATTGCTTGTAATCTTGTCGCCAAAGCCCGTAATTGTTCCCTAGATTGACGGATTTCCTCCTCCGCTAACTTGTGCTCGGTGATATCCCTTACTATTCCCTGGTAGCCAATAATTTTACCTTCACCATCTTTGCGTACTGAGGCTGTGTCCAGACAGGTAATCACGGTGCCGTCTTTCTTTTTTAGCTGCAGTTCATAATCCTTTACGAAGCCCCTGGAAGCAGTGAGTTGCGTAAATGGATGTCGGGCCGTTTTATCCGCGTAAATTTCAATCACAGGTAAGTTAAGTAACTCCTCCCGATTGTAACCCAACAATCTCTCCGTGGCCTGGTTAAAATCCACAAACTGGCCATCAACTGTCGTGAGAATGATTGCATCCCGGGACTCTTCGAAGATAGTGCGGAATTTTACCTCGCTTTCCTTTAATGCTTTTTCGGTTTGTTTTAATTCAGATATATCTATAGCAGCAACTTCAAAGGCTTGCTTGCCTTGGAAAGTTACCGGTGCCGCCGTAACGATAATATCCACCACCGAACCGTCCTTTTTCATTATTTTTTCTTCCATGGGTGGGGCTGGTTTTCCGGTCCGGGCTAACTCCGCAATGCGCTGTGCTGCCGGTTGACGGTAATCGGGATGGAGGATATCTAAGACCGGTTGACCTAATAACTCTGCCTCTGTTTCGTATCCCAACATTTCTATTGTATACTTGTTTACTAAGACCCATTTCCCCTCCTGATGAATGGCAATGGCGATGGGCGCAATATCGATCAAATTCCGGTAGCGTTCCTCGCTCTCCTTCATTGTCTTTTCTGCCTGTTTGCGCTCGGTGATATCCAGCCAGCTCCCAATGATCTCCACGGGATGTCCCTTCGCTTCACGGATGATGGTCAACTCGTCATGTACATAGAAGTACTCCCCATTAGCCCGGCGAAAACGATATTCATGCACATAGTGTTTTTTGCCTTCTTCTATTGCCGAATTAAAGGCGGCAAGCACCCACTCACGGTCGTTAGGGTGTATATTTTGTCCCCACCAGTCACAATCCCCGAGCACAGTATTTACATTATAGCCAAACAGTTTTTCCAGATTGGGGGAGCAGAAGGTGGGTGACCAGCTGTCCCCAACCTTTTGGCAAATATAATGCACGGTGGGTGTAGAGGCTAAGATTCGTCGCATCTTCTCCTCGTTCTCGCGGCGTATTTCCTCTGCTCGTTTGCGCTCCAACTCGCTGGCGGCACGCACAGCAAAAACTCTTAGCAGTGATTCCGTAAGTTCCAATTCCTCAAATGGCTTACTATCCATAATTACCAATACACCTAACGGTTGATCTTTTGCTCCGAAAAGCGGACACCCCATGTAGCACTCGACGCCCATCTCTAGCAACAATTTATCTTGAGGGAACAGTTTTGCTACATTTTTAGAATAGGTACAGAGTTCTTTCCCAATAACATTTTCACAAGGTGTCCCTTTCAGATCGTACGTGAAATTAGGCTTTATTTTTCCGCGCTCAAAAAGTGCAATGGTAGTTACAGCTTGTAAATCATCACTCAATGATCCAACAAAGGCATAATCAACGTGTAAAGCATTAGAAAGATGACTGACCAGTGAGTTAAAAAAGGATTCGCCTACTTCAGCTGATATTCCTTCTGCAATATTGCGCACAATTGCTTCCAGTCGTTTACGCTCAGTAATATCTCGTCCGATTAACTGATACAGCAATTGCCCTCCCAATTCAAAAGGCTTACCGCTTACCTCTACAGGGAACTGTGAACCATCCTTACGCACCCAAATCGTTTCTAATAGAAAATGCCCCTGCTTCTCTACCTGTCTTTGTCTTTTGCGTTCAGTCTCTTCCAAAACTGTCGGGGCAATAATGTCGTTACCTGAGAGTTTTCTGAGTTCTTCCTTTGAATAACCAAGCATGTTAATCGTTGCCTTATTGGCATCGACAATTTTTCCCTCCATTGGTAAAAACGTGAGAAACGCATCACTCCCCAATTCGAACAAAGTGCGGTATTCCTCCTCAGACTGTCGCAGTATTTCCTCTGTTCGTTTGCGTTCTTTTAAGTAACGTTTTGTTACCATAATACCACTAAAGAGCAGAACAAGATTGAGACTTAGGACCGTAATAACAACCCGTAAAATTCGTCGTTTATAATTATGATCCAATGACTCAAAACCAGAAACAATTTCGTTAGATATGTCTCTAAGACGAGGGATATTTCTATGGATAAAATCATTGGCTTTTGCCACCTGTGGAGAAGTTATTGGTTGATCAGCCACAAGTAATAGAGCCGGTTTGAGATCTGTCCATAACTGTTTTATTGTATAGATTTTATCACGTATCTCCGGTGGCGAAGGTGATAACCTACGACCCATTATCTCACCGCCCTGGTCCAAAACAGTTAATGAGCTGTCAAAATTAGCCACAAGTTCCCGCAGAGGTTCCCGGTCCTCCTCTTGACCCATTTCATGGACCATATGGACATAGGAGCCTAATTGTTCGGACAACATCCTTTGTTGACCGGCAATATTAGTAAATAAAACATCGTCTCGCGTCTTATTGAAATAAAAATAAAATGAGCCTAAAATTATCATGGATCCCATAATAGGCAAGAAGAGCATCAAAACTACAGATTGTGTAACTGAAAATTTCATTAAGCGCTTCATTATGTTAGTCGAATTACTTTTGCTATTCATTGATGGACTTAATTTATAAGAGGTATTGGAAGTTGGCCAATAAAAGACATGTGGCTACGGGATTCATTGATGTACTCTATAACAATACTGACATTATTCATAAGCTAATGACCTAAAGTTTTAAAAACAAAAACACCCAGATTCTCTAATTGATTTGGTTATCAGGGTGTTTATCCTACCTATTAGCCTGCCTGTTTCCAGAGGACTGACAGGACGATTCTAAATACAATAGAAATATAAGGACTATTGCATTTGTTTGTTTTTTTGTCTGTTCGTTTAAAGTCGTTTCCAGTTACTCACTTACTCTATCGCCCCCACTGTGGAATAACAACAATTACCTGGTTTTAGCCATGGATAATTGGTAAAACCATTTCTGGTAGAAAATTACAAGACAAAGATTCTTTAATCCACTCTAATTTTCGGTTTACAATGCTGAATTATATTTAAACAAACTTGCCTATCTTTTCTACCAGCTTTTCTCTTTTAATGGGTTTGGATAAGTAATCGTTACATCCAGCAGTTATACAGTTGTCCCGGTCTGTCGTAAAGGCATGAGCGGTCAAGGCAATTATCGGGATATTTCGCCATTTCTTTGTTTTTCGCAGATGACGAACTAAATCCAGTCCGTCTTCCTCGCCAACCAGTGACAAATCCAACAGAATCAGATCCACCTGCTGTTTTTTCAATTGCTGTTTAGCTCCCTCCACGGAAACAGCGAAACAAACATCGTGCGCTCCTTGAAGGAAATATTCAGTGAGTTTTTGGGAACTGGGGTCATCATCAACCAACAACACCGTTGGCTTTTCGATAGGTTCAGGAGGCGGCGTTACTTTGATTTCCTCTTTTTCAACGTGCTTTTCATGAATACGTTT
>CAZBEL010000034.1:0-10661 GCA_964490885.1 uncultured bacterium | reverse complement strand
ATGAATGCCCTCTACCGCCCCGGCCCCATTGCTCATATTGACGATTTCATTAAGCGGAAACACGGGCGGAAGAAGATTGAATACGTTCACCCGGCTCTGGAGCCGATCCTGAAAGAGACCTACGGCATTATCGTGTATCAGGAGCAGGTAATGCAAATCGCTCATGAGATCGCTAATTTCACCTTGGCAGAAGCTGATCTCATGCGCCGGGCCATGGGCAAGAAGATTAAGAGCCTCATGGCTGAACAGAAAGTCAAGTTTATCCAGGGGGCCGAAAAAGGGGGTATCTCCCATCGCCAGGCCGAAAAGATCTACGCCCTCATCGAAAAGTTCGCTGAGTACGGCTTTAATAAAAGTCACTCCACCGCCTACGCTTACATTGCTTACCAGACGGCCTGGTTAAAGGCCCACTATCCCACCGAATTCATGGCGGCCAACCTCACTAGTGAAATGTCTGACAGTGACCGAGTTGTGATTCTCATCAATGAGTGTCAGAAGTTGAAGATTAAGGTCATTCCTCCGAACATTAACCTTTCCCACATTCATTTTACTCCACAAAATGACGGTACCATCGTATTTGGCTTAAATGCCGTGAAAAATGTGGGCTCCAAAGCCCTGGAGTACATATTGAAAGCACGAGATGTGGGTGGTCCTTTTAAAAATATCTTCGATTTCACCAGTCGGGTGGACTTACGCGCGGTGAATAAGAAGGTGTTGGAGAGCCTCATCATGGCCGGGGCGATGGATGAGTTAGAAGGCACTCGGGCACAGCAATATGCCGCCGTGGACATGGCCCTGCGGTTTGGTCAGCAGGTGCAGGATCGGAAGCGACAGAACCAGGTGGACCTTTTCGGTGATAGCGGCGGAACCAATCACCTTACTATGATTCCTGAACTTCCAAAAGTACCAGACTGGTCCGAAGCTGAGATGTTAGCCCGGGAAAAGGAAGTCCTGGGATTGTATCTAACCGGGCACCCTCTGTTGAAATATTCTGCCGACCTGGAGACTTTCAGTACCTTCGATTTTTCCGATGACATGGAGGTGAACTCCCGAGACTCCCTGCGCATTGGGGGTCTGGTACAGAACCTGAAGCGACGCTTCGACCGGAACAACCGGGAAATGGCTTTCTTCACCTTGGAATGCCTGGGGGGGCATGCCGACGTGGTAGCGTTCAGTGATGTATTTAACCGTTATCAGGATTATCTAAAAACCGATTCCGTTGTATTCGTGACCGGGAAGCCCAGTAACAACTCTGATTTCAGCGACCTAAAGCTTATTGCCGAGGAGATTGTCCCGCTGGAGAAGGCCCGCGATCACTTTTCCAAGCGGGTGAATATTCGCGTCGATCAGGAACGCCTAAAACCTCATGATGTGGACGAATTGTTTGACTTGAGCCGTCAGTTCCAGGGTTCTTGCCGGCTCATGTTCCATCTCACCACCCCTACCGGCCGTGAGCAACGGATCCTGGCCCACAATATACGCGTCTCTTCCCGCCGGGAATTCCTGGCTCAGTTGCAGGAACGCTTCGGCAAAAAGAATGTCTGGATAGAGTAGTCCTTTGGCATGATCGCCGTCCTGCAGCGCGTCACTTCCGGTCGAGTAACCGTGGATGGAACCGAGGTGGGAAGCATCGGTGCTGGGTTAGTTATATTTTTGGGCGTCATGGCTGAGGACGAAGAAGCGGACGGTGAATTTCTGGCCCAGAAGATTGCTGGTTTTCGTATTTTCAATGACGACGAGAAGAAAATGAACCGTTCTATTCAAGAGGTTGGTGGCGAGGCCCTCGTGGTGAGTCAATTCACTTTGTGTGCCGATTGGCGCAAGGGACGCCGCCCAAGTTTTGTCCACGCTGCCCCCCCGGAAAAGGGTGAAAAACTGTATCTGGATTTCGTCCAGCGGCTCCGCGAGCAAGACGTTCACGTAGCTACTGGTGTGTTCGGCGCCATGATGGAGGTAGAACTGGTGAACGACGGTCCCGTTACCTTTGTGTTGGATAGTAAACAAAAATAGGTCTTGAAAAGTATGAAACCGAGATTCTTAGGTTTTTTTCTATGTATTCTTTTGCTTCCGGTACTCCTATTCCCCAAACCCCGCTTCAGTGATACCCAGTTGAAGGCCATGACCCCTCGCTATTTTGCCCGAAATCACTCGGCTCCGGAACTTTTAGGAGTGGCCATTTACAAAAGCAACAAAGGGCGCGTTTTCCAGGTGGATATTGCTGTGGATCGGAACCGGGCCAACAACGACCTGGGGTTTGCCTACACCGCCCTTACAACTATGGGGCAATATGCCAAGAAACCCTTCCAACAATTCATTGTGGTCATGCACTTCGACCAGCGTGAACGTCCTCCCAGGGTGGCTGTTGGAGAGGCTAAATGCAGCCTGGACTGTTTTATTCGTAAAAAAGTGAGCTATGAGTACTGGTGGGAAAACTGCATTTACTTCCAGGAGATGTAACTTGTACTGTAAAAAGATACTGTTGAGGATACAACCCAACGACCGGTGACCTTTAGAGCTACTATCCTTTCCGTTGGATTACTGACTTTCTCCCTAGTTCTGGGCTTCGAGGGAGGGGTAAAGGACACAACCCGGCAAGTTCCCGCAGGGCCTTTTCCCATGACACCTCGTATTTTTCATCATCCTGCAAAAGTCGTGTTTAATAATCGCCCCTACGACATTGACCTGTTTCTGGACTTTCCAGAGGATAGTTTGAAGACCGTCAGTCTTTTCTTGAAAACAAATCGCATGCGTGTTTATCGAGAAATATCCCTCACGGTGCAACGCGCCCGTTACCGCTACCGCTACAATCCCTACGATTTGCCGGGAGACACTTTAACTTACTTTTTCATTGTCGAATTAACTGATTATTCCCTCTTTGCCTCCCCGTTAGACAAGCAGGGGTTCATTGAACCAGTTGTGCGTCCCCTGGTAGATCCGGTTGCGTATTACAAGGGTCTCAAATAGCATTGTAAAATGGCTGATGTCGCCCAGCGAATCCGCGCCCTGCGAAAGGAGATTAACGAACACAACTACCGCTACTACATCCTAAATGACCCCCTCATTTCCGACGGAGAGTACGATCTTCTCTTGCGGGAGTTGGAGGCCTTGGAGGCACAGCACCCGGAGTTGGTCACCCCCGATTCCCCAACCCAACGGGTGGGGGCCCAGCCAGCCGAAGAATTCCCCGCCCTCCGTCATCGGATTCCTATGCTTTCCCTGGAAAATGCCATGGATGAGGAGGAACTCCGGGCTTTCGACGAACGGGTCCACCGCTGGCTGAATGTCACTGGGGATATCGATTATGTTGCCGAACCGAAATTGGACGGTCTGGCCGTAGAGTTGATTTACGAAAATGGCGTGTTCACCGGGGGTTCTACCCGTGGGGACGGAGTCACCGGTGAGGAGATCACCTCCAACCTGCGTACCATTCGGTGCTTGCCGCTTCGTTTGCGTTCAGTGGAGCGTCCGGTCCCGTCGCTATTAGAGGTCCGTGGGGAAGTCTTTATGACGAAGGCAGGATTCGAAAAGCTGAACCAGCAACGGGCTGCAACTGGGGAGGGCCTTTTTGCCAATCCTAGAAATGCCGCTGCGGGGAGCCTACGGCAACTCGATCCTCGCATCACAGCCTCCCGCCCCCTGTCAGCCTACTGTTACCAGGCTGGTACCATTGACGGGGAGACTTTTATTACCCATTGGGATTTTCTCCAGGCGTTAAAGCAGTGGGGGTTGCCCGTAAATCCGGAAATCAGGCGCGTTCGTGGAATTAAAGCTGCCTTGACATACTACCGGGAACTGGCCGAAAAGCGTCATGATTTGCCGTATGAGATCGACGGGTTTGTCTTAAAATTGAATGCTTACGAATTGCGTCAGCAGGTAGGCATTCGTAGCCGCTCTCCCCGTTGGGCCATCGCAGGGAAATTCCCAGCCCAGCAGGCTACTACAGTTGTAGAGGATATCGTTCCTTCGGTGGGCCGGACCGGTGCTATTACTCCCGTAGCCAAACTGAAGCCGGTACAGGTGGGAGGCGTTACCGTCACCAACGCCACCCTGCACAACCAGGACGAGATTGACCGCAAGGATATTCGTATTGGAGACACGGTTCTGGTCCAGCGCGCCGGGGACGTCATCCCCGAGGTCGTGAAAGTGATTAAAGAAAGGCGGCCACGTGGAGCAAAGCCTTACCACCTACCAGAACAGTGTCCGGTATGCGGCCATAGGGTGAGCCGGCCAGAGGGGGAGGTGGTAGCCCGGTGCCCCAATTTGGCATGTCCGGCTCAGGTGAAGCGCCGGATCGAACATTTTGTCTCTAAGAATGCCCTGGATATTGATGGTTTAGGAACAAAGCTGGTGAATCAATTAGTAGAAGCGGAGAAAGTGCGGTCAGTGGACGATATCTTCCGGTTGACGTATGATGATTTGATGAGTTTAGAGCGTATGGCAGACAAATCCGTGCACAACTTGCTTTCCGCAATTGATGATTCCAAGCAGACAACGTTTGCCCGTTTTGTGTACGCCCTGGGAATCCGCAACGTTGGGGAGCACCTGGTCCGCGTACTGGAGGCGCATTTCCAGGGAAGCCTGGAGCGGTTTATGAACGCAACCCAGGAGGAATTGGAAGCCATCCCCGAAATCGGCCCCATCGTTGCAGAGGAGATTGTTAATTTTTGGCGTGATCCGGTCAACCGCAAGGTGGTTCAGAACTGTTTGAAGGAGGGTGTTACTTTAAAACCTGTGGAATCCAGGGATGAGTTCCCTTCCTTTGCAGGGAAGACTTTTGTTTTTACCGGAACGCTGGAGCAGTTTACGCGGTCCGAGGCTAAGGCCTTGGTGGAAGAACGGGGCGGACGGGCCAGCGGGTCGGTGAGTCGAAATACGGATTATGTGGTGGTAGGTGCCCAGGCGGGGTCTAAGCGAGCCAAAGCGGAAGCTCTGGGGATTCCTATCTTGACGGAGAGAGAGTTCTTAAAACTACTCGGGGAAAAATAGTAGAGACGGTCTCCCGATCCTGTAGATTTCTTTTGGAGGTTGTTTTGTTAATAGGGCCGCAAGGTCGGGAGACCTTGCGGGAGACGGGAGACTATTCAAAAGATGATTCTTAAGGAGGGGGAGATAGGATTTTCCATCAATTTCCAAAATCGTCTATATTTCAATGGGACGATGACCAAATGGGTAAGTATTTTATTTACCGAGGAGTAGGGATCATCCTTTTGTTAGGATTAGCCGTGGCCGCCTCAAGACCCAATCCCGGGAATGGGATTCTCTCCCGTTGGGATGGGGAAATCACCCGTTTATTAGAAGGGAACAACCAACAGCCACTATGGGATTATTCTATGGAACTCCTCACCCTGGGCACGCCGGCCATTGAGCTAGGCACTGTCGGCAGTATGTGGTCTACTGAACCTGAGGAAGCGCGCCAACTATTAATTGCACTAGGGGCTACCCAACCGGTGGTAGTGACCTTGAAATACCTGGTCAATCGACCTCGTCCCCAGCGCCAGTATCAACCCCGCCTTTGGAATACCCGCATCACCCCCTCCTTTCCCTCCGGCCATGCCACTGCCACGGCAGCGTATGTTACGGTGCTTAGTAGTCAATATGCAGATTCAACACCCCTGTTAGTGTCGTACCTTCTCCTTTCCGGATATGCCCAGGTCTACATTGGGAACCATTATCTGAGTGATATCCTGGCCGGTTGGGTCATAGGCTATGGAATCGGACGGTGGGTGGTGAGGTCTTTCTATCCTTCGGAGGGGATCGTTCCCCAGACGGCTAATCTGCGGATTACCTTTTCCTGGTAAATTAACAACCATTTTCTTTTAACCCCATTTCGGCAAGGCTGGGAAGTCCTGCACGATTAAAAGATGTTGTTTGTTATTCGTGGATTCCACGGGGATTTTTTTTAAACTCCCTCTACGTGGGACGTTTATTACGTTACGGAAACCGGTCTAACCGGCACCAGAACTTACAGGAAGGTCTTCATCATGATGAAAATTGATGATATTGTGGACGATATTGTTCTCCTTATTTTAGATAATCATAAGCCGCTGAAAGAATTAGGAATTGTTCAAAACAAGGTCTTTGCCCGGGTGAAAGGTTTGGATGAGTACGGCTTGTGGATCGAGCATCCCAACTTCCGCCTACCGAAACAAATGGAAGAGGTTCCCCCTAAGAAAATGAAATACCAGGAAGTCACCGCGTCCGTATTGATCCCCTGGGGGTTCTTGGCGTCCATTGTTCATTTCCCCGGGGTAGAAGGTTACGATTTTCCCAGTCCTTTCGAACATCCCATCGGGTTTGACGTGTAGTCGTGGCTCAACCTGCCATTAAAATCCAAGGGTTGCAAAAAGCCTATGATGGCGTCCAGGCGTTACGCGGGGTTGACATTACTATTGAAGAGGGGGAGTTCTTCGGCCTGCTGGGACCCAACGGTGCCGGGAAGACTACCACTATCAATATCCTTACCGGTCTGGTGCGGAGAGATGCTGGTATTACCGAAATCTTTGGGCGCGATACGGTAAAGGACTACCGGTTCACCCGTTCACAGGTGGGGATTGCCGCCCAGGAATTGCCAGTAGACTGGTTCTTTCCCATCGAAAAGTTGCTTTATTTTCACGCCGGGTACTACGGTATTCCCAAGTCCAAGGCAGCTCCCCGGGTAGAAGCTCTTCTGTCCCGCATGGGGCTGGAGAAAAAGCGTAAGTCCCGTCTGCGCCAGTTGTCAGGCGGGATGAAACGGCGTTACCAGCTGGCCAAGGCACTGGTAACGGACCCCCGGATTCTCATCCTGGACGAACCCACCGCCGGGGTAGATGTGGAATTGCGTCATGAAATGTGGGATTACCTACGGCAGCTCCATAAGCAGGGGAAAACGATTTTGCTCACCACGCACTACATTGAAGAGGCCGAATTGCTTTGTGAACGGGTGGCCATTATCGATGAAGGTCTGGTGATCAAGGAGGGTGTTCCGCGGGAACTCGCCCGGGAATTGGGGCAGGCTGGGATTACCATTCACCTCACTGGTTGGCAGGAAGATTTGCCAGAACTCTTACAGGAATTTCCCTTTACCCACGAGGATAATCGCTTGCATTTCTGTGTGAAGGACCCGGAACAGGCCATGGCGCGCATCATTCGCATTCTTACCCAGCGGGGTTGTCATATCCAACGGGTGGAGACGGAAAAATCCTCTCTGGAGGATGTATTCCTGGCCCTCACTGGAAAGGGGTTGGAATAGGTGTCCGGCGGTCCCAATTGGATCGGCCTGTGGACCCTCACCAAGCGGGAGGTGGGGCGTTTCTTGGCCGTCTACCGGCAGACCGTACTCCCAGGACTCATTTCTTCATCCCTGTACATTGTCATCTTCGGTTACACCTTGCAACAACGCATTTCCAGTATTGAGGGTGTACCCTACACCCTGTTCATCTTGCCGGGACTCATCATGATGAACACGCTTACCAACGCCACCGCCAACAGCGCCTCCTCCATGTTGCAGATGAAGCTTCTCCAGCAACTTCCCGATATCCTCACCGCTCCCCTCTCTAGTCTGGAAATTTCCCTGGCGTACATTTTTGGCGGGACCGTCCGGGGGTTTATCAACGGGCTTCTGGTTATGCTCTTGGGGGTATTAATCATCGGTATGCCGGTGCAGCACCTGTTTATGACCATGGGGTTCATCCTCATCGTGTCCTGGACCTTTGCCAGCATCGGCCTTTTATTAGGCCAATTAGCCGACACGTGGGACCAGTTAGCTATGTTGCAGAATTTTTTCCTGACGCCCTTGAGTTTCCTGGGAGGTATATTTTATTCCATCAAGATGCTTCCCGGGTGGGCCCAAACCTTGAGTTATGTGAACCCCATCTACTACATGATTAACGGCATTCGCTTCACCATTCTGGGCGTTTACGATTCTCCACCTCTCACCAGTTTCCTCATGGCTTTAGTGATGATGGCGATTTTCAGTCTGGCCGCTGTGCTCCTCATGCGTAGTGGTAGGAAGATCAAGCAGTAAGCCCGGGAAAGGATTACCCGTCAGGATGAGGGTGAAATACAGTCGACTACTTCACGAGTTTACCCTTCAAAAGATGGCCTTCTGGGTGTCCGTAAGTTTTTTATTCTTGGGGAGCTTGACTGCTAGGGTACCGCAATCGACAGATTCAAGCGAAGTCCCCTTGTGGAAGCAGTATGCCCGCCTGGGAGCCGTTCGTGATGAAGGCCTCCAGGGAATCAGTGGTTATTACCGTTTGAATCGCCGCACTGACCTGACCTTCCGGGACCTGCGTCTATTTGCCTATGCCCTGGGGGAGGATTCCTACATCTTTCTGCGTTACAAGTCCAGCAACAAGTACCGGAAGCTCAGTTGGCTATACAATTTTACCACCCTCTTCTACCAGCGCAACACCCGGGCCAACGTCTCCTTGCGGTACCATTTCAACCAGGGTTTGGGGGCCTTTATTCATCAATCCTCAACCGGACATATTACTGCCGAGCTGGGACAGGCTTATGATATGTCTAATTACTTGAACAGTGACCGCAAGACCTCCTATCTGAAAACCGGGCTCTACTGGGACCAGGACCTTTTCCGCCTTAGCACAAAATGGGAAGTGGAGTATTTCTACCAGATCAGCGAAGTAGTGGAGGCCAACCTCAGCCGCACCCAGCTTCAGGGGGAGTTGCTTTATTCGTTGGGTCACGGTTTCAGTGTGATTATGGGATATGAACTGGAGTACTACTCCCCCCATCGTCGTCCAGAATCGTGGTATTTAGAGCTGGGGTGGAAACAACCCTTACAATGGAGCCTGTGAGTAACCATTGGCCGGGGATAGTTTTGATGTTAATTTTCCACACACAAGGGAATGACTATGCATAAGTACACCTGTCTTTTATTACTGTTCTACCCCTGGTTGCTGGGGGCCCAGGAAGTATCCCCAGTGGTGACCCTGGAGAAGCAGCGTCTGATGGTATTACCAGCCCGTGGCGGTGCGGATCCCACCTCCATCGATTCCCGGGTAACGACTATCGTTGCGAGCCAAGCAGCCCAGCTCAAACGTTTCGAGGTCATCGACCGGAACCAATTGGAGACAATCCTTCAGGAGCAGGCGCTCCAGATGAGTGGTGTGATCAATGATTCGGAGTTAGTGGTTGTGGGGGAACTCGCTGCTGCGCCAGAAGCCCTGATTGTGCAGGTATTGAATTTTGGGCAGAAAGGCGTTCCACCAGATGAAGAGGAGGACGAAGACGAGAAGGACCGGGAAACGGCTCGCAAGGCTGGACTGTTAGGTGTGATTGTGAAAGACATTGTTGATGCCGCCATCGATAAGAAAATGGAAGGGGTAGAGCGGTACCCCAATAACATCCAGACCGTACTCCAGATCGAGGTGCGGAAGGTGAACGTGGAGACAGGACATTCCCTGGCTTCCTTCCTGGTCACGGCGGAATATACGGGGGGAAATAAAACGGCTTCCCTGGAAAAGGTGTTAAACCAGATGCGTTGGCAGGTAGGGCGCCGCTTACGGGAATTGTATTTACTCACCAGCGAGGTGTTGGAGGTGCGGGGGAATGAAGTATTGCTTCTGTTGGGCTCGGAATTAGGAGTGAAACCGGGTACTCTATTTGAGATTTCCACCCCAGCTACTAAGCGTACCTACAGGGACCGAGAGATCGTGATCCCCGGTCGTTCGGTGGGGTACGTGCGGGTTGTTGACCTGAGTCCCCAGGCGAACCGGGGACGCATCCTGCGAAAATGGGATGCTATCCAGCCAGGTTATCAGGCTGTGGAAAAAACCGGGTTCATATTTTCCAAAGAGCTCACCTTGCATTCTGGGTCCCAACCGTCCCAGTTCCAGGTGGGCTTTGCGGGGACTATTGCTCCTTTCCGGACGTTCTCCGGCCGCCTACATTTCAACTTAGGTACCATTACTGATAGCTGGGATCGCTCCGATTTCGACTTCGGGTTTGGTGTAGGGTTGATTTACAAACTGTTGGCCACACCCGCTGTTTCATTCCAGAGCGTTCTCACTCTACCCCTCGATCTGGTTTTCCGCCCCGACGACAATGGGAAAGTCGTTACCAAGCCGGTTTTCGCTCCCCGGTTGGGGTTGGAACTGACCCTCATGCGAGGACCGACGCGGGATTTAGTGGTAGCAGTTAATTATATTTTATCCTCTGCTAGCGCACCTTGGAAGTATACTGAGGAGAAGAATGGGGAGCCTATCTCCCACGAAGCCCATTGGGATTCTTCTCCCGAACCGGCGATCCAACCCCAAGGCCTGTACGTTTCCATCGGTTTTCGCTTTCTCTCTTTCGATGTCATGGGAGGCCAGGACTGGGTACCCGTGGACAAATTCTGGTGGAAATAACAAGATCAACGTAGGGAGAACCTGACTGAATGGAGAAAGAATCTTCGCACTGGGAGAAGAATGTGGAATACTGAATAAATAATTTCGAAAAATCTCAACGTTTCGGTTTTAACATAATCTATTTACTTCATCATTCTTTTTTGTTTTCGTTATATCCCCAGTGATGCCTGAACTCAGATAAGAACCTCTCCCGGGATCTCCCGTTCCTTTGGTTTCCAAAAAAAGCCTGTCTTTCCGAATCCCGTCATGGCGGGATGAGGAATCTACTTTGGCTGTTAAAAGTCCGTGAGTGGAAAACCCAAACAACAA
>CAZBEL010000033.1:0-10775 GCA_964490885.1 uncultured bacterium | reverse complement strand
TCCTCCCCTAAGGTTTTAGTACTGTCAATTGGTTCTCAGGAATCTGCTGGGTGAGGTATTGGTAAGCCTCATCTACGGCGTTACAAATTTTAAAAAGTTTCAAATCTTTCCGGCTGATGGTCCCCGAATCCACCAGGAACTCCCAATTCACCACTTTGCTCCAGAACTCATTGTCAAAAAGGACGATGGGAATCTTCTTTCGTATCTTACGGGTTTGTATGAGGGTCAACAGTTCCATGAGTTCATCCAAGGTACCAAACCCACCAGGGAAGATGACTAGCGCCTTAGCCAAGTACAGAAACCAGTACTTGCGCATGAAAAAATAGTGGAACCGAATTTCCAAATCCTCAGAGATCCAGGGGTTACCAGACTGTTCATTAGGAAGGGTGATACCTAACCCTACAGCCAGTCCTTTGGCTTCAGTGGCACCTCGGTTAGCGGCTTCCATTATCCCGGGGCCACCACCGGAAGTAATGATGAAGCGTTTTTTGCCATTCTTTAAGTTTTTGCTCCACCGAGTAAGTTGGTAGGCCAGGGAACGGGCAGCCTCATAATAACGGCTCATGACCAAATTCTGCTCTAAGATTTTTCGTTTTCGAGGGGTCAGGTTAGAGGGCGCTGTTTTTAAGGCAGTTTCCGCCTCTTCCTGAGACTGTATTCGAGCCGAGCCAAAAAACACAATAGTATCCTGGATATGATTACGCCGTAAACGCTGCATGGGGCCGAAATATTCGGCTAAAATCCGTATCGTCCGGGCATCGGGGCTCCCTAAAAATTCACGATCGTAATAAAAGCGCTGCTTCGAGTTCTTATTCTTCATCTAAGTCATTATCCTTCATCTTTACAAACAGGACAAGTTAAGCATTTTTACCCTAGGGATGGAAAAACCATCTTATTGCTCCCTATCCCGAAATGATTTAGCCTTGTTTTGTGAATTTACCCGGGTGTATTTTATTCCGATGCGAACGTACTCCATTGCTCTGCTTCTTCTCCTCGCTGCTTGCGCCTCCCCCCCACCGAAACCGGTACCTGAAAAACCCGCTGAAACGCCCCCTCGCTCGAGTAAACCTTTCATCCCCTTGAAAGCTGGGCTCCTCACCGAATACGACATTTGGGAATTCCTCAAAGCCAGCCCTAATGAAAAAGAGGTTTTAAACGAATTGGGACCACCGGACTCTATTTGGGTGGCTGAGGACAGTACTTACCAAGTGTGGTACTACTACCGCCCGGAATACCAGGACTACAATTCCATTGAAATTGAACTCCCATCCCATCGTATTACCGGATTTGAATGGGATTGAACAAGGGTGAAATAACAACAGGGCCTAAACCTAATTAAATTGGTGAACCATATGTCTTATCTCATTCCCTTACTCTTAATCATAGTTTCCAGTCTTCTTTCCCAATCGGCGCAGGTGCTACATGACCAAGCTTTTGTTGTGGATGCCCACAACGATGTTCTCCTGCGAGCCATGGATGGAGAAGATCTCTCCACTCGGACGACGAAGGGACATTCAGACATCCCACGGCTTTTAGAAGGAGGCGTAGACTTACAAATCTTCGCCGTTTGGGTGAATCCCTACGCCTACCTACCTGACCGAGCTTTTCAACGAGCGTTAGACATGATCACTAAATTGGAGGAACTAGCTCAAACTTCTCCACAACTTACACTGGTTCGCACTCGGCAAGATTTAGACCAAGTTACTGATCAGGGTGTCTTAGGGGCTTTGATTGGTGTAGAAGGTGGTCACGCCATTGAAAATAGTCTGGACAAGTTACGAATCTTACATGACCGAGGGATGCGCTACCTCACCCTTACCTGGAATAATTCAACCGATTGGGCTACCTCCGCCAAGGACGAAACTAAAATGGACAGTCTTACTTTCCGGGGCCTTACAGAGTTCGGGAAAGCCGTAGTGCGCACCTGTAACGAAATCGGTGTTTTAGTGGACGTCTCCCACGTAGGGGAGCAAACGTTCTGGGACGTCATGGAAATCACTACTAAACCGGTAATCGCATCCCACTCCTGTGCTTACACGCTCTGTCCTCACTTCCGCAATCTGAAGGATGACCAACTCCGGGCTATTGCTGCCACAGGAGGGGTCGTGGGTGTTAATTTTTACCCCGGGTACCTGGATTCCACTTTCAGCACTCGGGAGAAAGCGGTCATGGCAAAATACAAGTCCCAGTTGGATTCCCTGGAAAGCCGATATGGTAAGGAATCGGATGAGTATTGGTATGGCAAGATGGAGCTATTGGATACGGAACTGGCTGCCGTAGCCCCTCCGGTAGATATCCTGATTGATCACATCGACTACCTCGTAAAAGTAATGGGCGTGGATCACGTTGGTCTGGGGTCTGATTTCGACGGTATTGATGTTCTCCCTAAGGGTATCAAGGACTGCACGGATTTACCAGTGATAACGGCAAAACTCGTAGCCCGAGGTTATAACCGAGAAGCCGTAGAGAAAATATTAGGGGGAAATTTCCGCCGCGTTTTGGAAACAGTATTGCCATGAAGAATAAGCCTTCCGGTCCAATTTACTCCCTGGGTCCAGTCGAGCTACTCCAACGAGACCCCATAGCTTTGTTTTGTTCAGTGAAATGTCCGGGAGAATTAATCGTAAAGACCTACGAGCTTTGTTTACATTGGCGGCGGAAAGGTCGCGTCGTTATTAGTAGCTTTCACACACCCATGGAAAAGGAATGCCTCTCGATCCTGTTAAAAGGGACCCAGCCGGTGATCGTGAGCCCAGCCCGGGGAATTTGGAAACGCATACCACCTGAATTAAAACCAGCTTTGAAGCGTGGTACTCTACTCATTGTTTCCCCCTTTCCCCCGAACGTCAGACGTATCACACAAGAAACATCGGAAGCAAGAAATCACTTCATCGGGACCCTAGTAAAGCAAATATTCGTGGCCTATGCCAAGCCTGGAGGACATTTAGAAGAAGTATGCTGGCAGTGGACAGAGGAAGATAAACACTTGTTCACCTTCCAGAGTAATTACACCCAGAATTTGCTTAACCAAGGCTGGCAGGCCATTTAATCAATTCCACAGAAAAACTAGGAAATGGTTTTCGCGTTGGGGATTAATTCTCTTCAATCCTCCCGCGATCACAAGGCAAGTACGGGAATACATATAGAGTATACCAAACTGGATTTAAGTGCGGCACTTTTTCATTGGTGCGTTTTAGAACTATCATTTTGATTGCCTCATATCCCGTCGAATTCATGTCCTGCACTTTTTATGAAGTTTTTAGATTATGGGTTGTCAAGCCACAGGTTTATATTTAATTTTTCCGAAGTAAAAGTAGCAAATTCAATCCAAACTTCATTAACAGAATGGGGGAATTATGGATAAAATGAAAGTGATCCTTCTTGCTACCCTCACTGTTACCATGGTAGCAGTGACTTCTTGTGGGAAAGAAGAGGGAGATGACAATCAAGCTGCATACGATGCTGCTGACGGTGTCAGAGGCGCTAGATTGTATGACCATGCACTTAACGAATTAGGCATCACCGGTAAAGCAGCCAATGATAATTCTAATTATTATCGGTGTAAAACCTGTCACGGCTGGGATTTATTAGGTGATGAAGGCGTCGCCATTGGTCAAAAAGGTTCCACAACAAAACCGGAACCTGCACACGTCAACTTGATGGAAGTTCGTGCCAATGATGACATCGATGAGATCTATGAACACATCATGTCCACAGATGGACCAAGCTTCGACACATTTGATCCCAATCATGAGGATGAGATGCCAGCTTGGGGAACCATCCTGAGCGAAGAGGATGCCTGGGACTTGGTGAAATTCATTAAAGAAACGGCTCATGATGTCTTCGAGTTTTATGACATGGACATTTCTTCAGGACAAGCCGTGTTTAGCAACATTGGTAAAGGTGGTGATGCCGCTAATGGTCTGGTCGTATATGACGCCAATTGCGCAAGTTGCCACGGTGCTGATGGAACCGCAATAGACATATACTGCAAAGGTGAATACCTGGGCGATATGTTTAGAAATGACCCGCATGAAATTCAGCACAAAGCCGTCTGGGGAATGCCCTACGATGCGGAACACGCCGCTGCCGGTTGTGAATTCGCAGGGGCCATGCCTGCCCAAGATATCACTGATCAAGACATCAGAGATATGATGGTTGCCGGGCAGGACACGACCCTTTTCCCGGGTGCTGAATAGAAGCTTAATATAAAATAGCTTCGTACCATCTTTAATCAAAGAAGTGCTCCCAAGTTTGGGAGCACTTCTTTTTTTATATTCATCAGATTCAATTCAAGGCCAAACAGGTCAGTTTCAATATGAAGTTTTATCATCGAAACTTATTGGTTGGGTCAAGAAAAGTTTGGGGCTGCGGAGAATGAAACGGGCTAGGGAAAGCAGTAACCTTTATCTCCTTGAAGTTATATATTAGAGGAAAAACCACAACATGTCCTCGGATTCAACAAGATCAGATGCCAACTATCTCCTGTTGTTCCTCTTGACTATACGCCATTATAATACCTGAGGAGAGGCGCGGTTTTATATATACCTCGACAAGTCCGGCAATTTCACACTTCCTACTACGACTGGTAGCTACTAAAAGACCTGTATAGTACATAGCGGTCTGATACCTTGTTTAACGATGAAATCGCAAACATTACTATATTTAAAATAACTCATTTCTAAATTGCGGCGAAAAAGCACTACCCTCAAAATATTCTCAAGAATCCTATTTCTATTTTCGGTAAATGAGTGCCCTAAACAAAGAAAAACCAGTATCGGTTATTTAAACGGATTTATAATCCTTTTACGAGATGAGAAAGAAAATTTCTCCCTATACAATAATGAAGAATACCTCTCAAAGAAAACAGAGGTAATTAGCAACCGTATGTTTGCTTCAGAATATCCCACTGCTTTTCAGAATCCTCTCAAATTGGTTTATGTAAAGAGTGCTCCAATAGATTTTTAATAAATCATTCATCAGTGTGTCAAGAATATACCGAGTTTTAATGTTACAACACTCAAGCATATCTCTGCAGAAAATTGTTCTGTAATAATTCTGGAGTAGTTTATGCCGTTCAGTCTCGTTGCTAAACATTACCACCCCCGGAAAGCCACCCTATTTTACATAATTCTCAAACTCAGCTTGAACTCTTTAGCGTGCTGTTGCGCGGAGTGTAGCCTTGGTAAAAGATCCAAAATTAAAAATTCTGGACATGAAAAAAATTTTGTACTAAGTTTATTTATTAAATAGATGCTTCAAATAATAAACACTCCCGATACCTCCCTCAACCTTTCCCTCCAGAATGGATCGGTAATCAAAACATTTCAGATTCTGGAGCAGTTTACCCGGGAACGGCCAGAGTTAACGATCAGCGAAATCGCTGAACTTACGGGGATGAACCGTTCCACCGTTTTCCGGTTTATGAATTCCTTGAAATCCCTGGGAATGGTGGAACGGACGGAAGACGGATTTTATAAACTGGGCATTCGCCTGTTTGAATTGGGACTCCGGATCGACTTCAACCAGTCGATTGCAAGTAAAGCCCGGCCGTTTTTACGTCAATTAACTCACGTCATTCGGGAGTCCTCCTGTCTGGTCATTCGGGACCGGGTGGATTCGCTCTGCCTGGTTAATGAGCAATCTGCACAGAAAATCCGGATTGATACTCCCGAAGGAGCCCGTAATCCCATGTATTGTACGGCCCACGGGAAAGCCATGCTAGCGTTTATGGATGAGGAATTCTGGTCTCTATATTTTTCTATCACCGAATTAAAAAAACGGACCGCCAAGACAATTGTGACCGAAGAGGAGTTGCGGGAAGAGCTGCAAATCATTCGTAAAAATTTCATCAGCTATGACCATGGAGAATACGCTGACGACGTATTTTGTGTGGGGACACCAATTTTTGACATCAATGAACATCCGGTAGCCGCAATCAGCGTCTCCGGGTTAGAAAGTAGGATGATCGATCGCAAAGACATGATTTCCGAGCTGGTCTTGCAAACCGGGATGGATATTACCTGGGAAATCGGCGGTCATTATCCGGACCGAATAAAAACTGGAAAACGAACAGAAAAGAAGATGGCGGGGGATACTCAATAACGACGTTGCTGTTTCGAAATCCAAAGTTGGTTTAACAAATAATCGGATATGTTGATGATACATTCATCAATAGTCCTTAACAATAAGTCATATTTTCCAAGTATGACTTTCAAAAAAAGGAGAACCGAACTATGGCCAATGAAGCAACCGAAGGATTTCCGAATCCACACGAATACCAGGTACCCCCTGAACTGGAAGGCTGGGAAGAAATGTATCCCTCCCATCAACTGTTTTCCCAAGACCGGGAAGAATGGGAAAAAAACCAGTTCTGGTTTCAGGATAAAATTCACGCTCCGGAAGCGATTCCGCCTCTGGATCATATCTTTCAGGAGGCCTGGCAGATTTCCCTGTCGCAGTACACTACCCGGGTTTTTTGCATTCCTCCTGCGCAAGGTATTGCCCAGCGAATGGTGGGTTGTTACCTATACATTTGCGCCATAGCGCCGCCACCGGATGAAGTAATCCAGAAGAAAGCTCAAAATTTTGAAAAGCGGGTTTTCCCAGTCTTTAAAAACTATGACGCCATCTGGGACAAATGGCTGCAGAAAGTTCAGGCTTTGGGCAATGAAATGGCCGCCTTGAAAGTTCCTAGTGAACTCCCGGAGTTCATTCCCGAAGATGAGGTCTTGCCGAATCCTTCCGGCTGTTACGTTTCCTACGATATTATGGAGGGATTTGACCGCCTTGTGAACATGCTGTTCAAGGGCTGGCAATATCATTTCGAAATGCTGAATTTGTCCTATCTAGCGTATCTGATGTTCGCCGATGTAGCCCGGAAACTATTCCCTGGAATTAGTGAAAGTTCCATTGGGAAAATGGTGGCTGGGGCTTACGTCGCCATGTTTCGTCCCCAGGAAGAGTTATGCCGTTTCGCCCGTCTGGCTCATTCCCAACGGGGTGTGGCCGAAATTCTGAAAAGCGACGCATCGGCGGATGAAAAGATAGCTCAGCTACAGAAACTAACCGACGGACGCAACTGGTTGACCCATTTTAACCAAGCGAAAAATCCCTGGTTTTATGTGTCCTGCGGCAGCGGATGGTATCATCATGAAGGAAGTTGGGTTACCAACCTGGAGATTCCCTTCAGTTATATAAAGGGTTATCTGGAACAGTTGGACCAGGGTGAAAAGATCGAACGATCCCTGGATGAGATCGAAAAGGAGCGGGATCGGATCGTTGCTGAATATCGCAACCTGATTCAAACGGATGAAGACCGCAAAACCTTCGATGACACTTACAATACGATTCGCTCTATTTACCGGTACGCCGAAGACCATCTGTTTTGGATTGAACATTGGTTTCATACCATCTGGTACGCGAAGGTGCGCGAATATGGACAATTGCTGGTGAATTCTGGTATGTTGAACGAAGTGGACGATATCTTCCTGTTCAACCGTTATGAAATTCCGGAAATTCTGACGGAGTTATCCACCGGCTGGGCATTGGGTGTGAATATTCCCTTACGCAGTGAATACTATAAGGCGAAAGTTGCCCGGCGAAAACAGATTCTTGAAGCAGCCAAGAAATGGGATCCGGCGCCTGCTTTGGGTGTTACCCCCACTGAAGTGGCGGAGCCGTTTACCATCATGCTCTGGGGAATCACCACGGATAAAGTCAAAGAATGGTTAAAGGGTGTGGACGCTACAAAAACTGCTGAGGGTGTAACCGAAATTAAAGGATTTGCCTCCTCGGCCGGTGTGGTGGAAGGTCAGGCCCGGGTCTTGAAACTCCTTAAGGACATAACCAAAATCAAACCGGGTGAAATTCTGGTCTGCCCGTCTACGAATCCCTCCTGGGCGCCCGTTTTTACAAAAATCAAAGCGTCGGTTACCGATATTGGAGGCCTCACCAGCCATGCGGCAATCGTTTGCCGGGAATATGGAATTCCTTCTGTCACCGGAACCGGCGTTGCCACCACCACCATCAAGACCGGAGACATAATCAGGGTTGATGGTGATACTGGCGAAGTCAAGATTCTTGAACGGGCGGCATAAAAAAGCGAATAACACCAAGGCACTAGAGAGAATCGGCATCACTCGCCGATTCTCTCTAGCCACCGTTGGTTACTACCAGAAATCGTCCAAACTATCGGGAATAAATGAAATTCACCTTTCCAGAAATCAGTGGAGGGATTTGAGTGAAAAATGAAACACATAATTAATTTCAAAGACGTCGATAAAAACTCCCTGAATCTGGTGGGCGGGAAAAACGCCAGCCTGGGAGAAATGATTAAAGCCGGTATCCGGGTGCCCCCTGGGTTTGCGGTAACTACGGACAGCTATCGTGAGTTTTTAACCTCCACAGGAATCGCCAACGAGGTGTACGCACTGCTTGAGAAACTGGATCCGGAAGATATCGGTGCGGTTAAAGCAACCAGTAAAAAAATCCGGTCCTGGATCGTGAAGAATGCCATGCCGGCCCATATCCAAAACGCCATCGAAACGGGGTATGAAGACCTATGCCGAACCTGCCATGACCGCAATTTGCCCGTGGCGGTACGCTCCAGCGCCACTGCCGAAGATTTGCCCACTGCCAGTTTTGCCGGACAGCAAGATACTTATCTCTGGACCATCGGACTTACCCAGGTTATTGCCAATGTGAAACGCTGCTGGGCCAGTCTATTCACTTCCCGCGCGATCTGCTACCGGATTAAAAACAATTTTTCCCATCAAAGCGTCCTGATCAGTGTGGGAATCCAAAAAATGGTCCACTCGCGATCATCAGGGGTCATGTTCACTCTGAATCCACTTACCGGCGATCCGTCAAAAGTGGTGATTGAAGGCAGTTGGGGCTTTGGGGAAATTGTAGTCAGCGGCGAGGTGAATCCGGATAAATTCGTCGTGGATAAAGTCACCGGCGAAATCAATGAGAAAAGAATCTCTAAAAAACATGTGGAAAGTGTGTTCGACCCGGAGAAAAATGAAGTCGTCCAGGTGGGCGTGAATGATACAAAACAATTGAAGCGCTGCATCAGTGATCCTGAAATCCAGGAGTTAGTACGGATCGCGAAAATCGTCGAAAACCATTATGGCCGTCCCATGGATATTGAATGGTCAATCGACACAGACGGTGCCTTCCCGTCAAATGTATTTATTGTTCAATGCCGCCCGGAAACCATCTGGAGTCAGAAACGGAAGCAGCCCGTATTGGGTGGAAAAAGCAGCTATCAAATCCTGGTGGACAACGGGTTAAGGCGCATTAAAATTCAGTAACGGTGAGCGTTTAAAACCGAAGTTTTGCGCGGTAAAAACATCCACCGCTGTCTCTCCGGAACCGCGGAAACATTCCGGTAGAGCGGTATTATGCAACCCGTTTCCCCGTACTGATCCAAAAAGAAACGCAATAACTGAACATCATCAACCTAAGAAGGGAACTGTAAGCCATGAAAGATATGCGAGATTTTATTAGCCAGGGTGAAAAGTTAGGTCTGGTAAAGCGAATCACGGCCGAAGTGGATCCCTATCTGGAACTGTCTCATATTGCCAAACTGAATGAAGAAGAACAGGGTCCGGCCCTTTTGTTCGAAAATATTAAAGGACACAACTCGCCAGTGATTACCAGTGTCTGCACGACGGTGGAGCGGTTGGCGTTTATTATGGGTCAGCCTCTGAATTCAACCCTGTTCGATTTATACGACTGGTGGGCGGGTCTCAGCGAAAATTTAATTCCGCCCCGTTGGGTTGATCAGGCGCCCTGTAAGGAAAACATTTTGCTGGGTGACGACATTGATTTATACCAATTCCCAGTCCCCCACTATTATCCGTTAGACGGCGGCCCCTACTACGGAACGGCTCATTTTATCATTACCAAAGATCCCGATTCCGGCTGGGTAAACCTGGGAACTTACCGGAGCCAGCTATTGGAAAAAGATAAAATCGGAACCCAGTTCATAAAGGGTAAGCACGCCGATATCATGCTGAAAAAATATCAGGCCCGGGGCGAAAAAATGCCCGTGGCTTCCATATCGGGTTGTGATCCTCTGTTGTTCATCCTTGGCGCTTCCCGGGTTTCGGCCTTTGTATCGGAATACGATGTCGCCGGTGCGCTCCGGGGCCTTCCCATCGATGTAATCCAGGGAGAAACCGTCGATTTACCAATTCCAGCGGTCGCCGAAATTGTGGTGGAAGGGTACGTGGATCCAGAAGAATTTTATGCCGAAGGGCCTTTTGGCGAATACACGGGCTATTACTCCGGCGTAGGGTCGATAAACCGCAACTTTATTCAGGTGACTGCTATTACCCATCGCAACAATCCGATTCACCACGGGACGACGGTAGGCCGCGCAGTTACCGATACGCACATGACGATGGCCCTCTCCTACGGCGCAAGCCTGTGGCAGCAATTAAAAACCATGCGAATCCCAGGCCTGAAAGCCTGTTACTGTCCGCCGGAAGGGTCCGGACGGTTTATTGCTATCATTTCCATTAAACAAATGTATCCGGGTCACGTTGATCAAGTGCTTACGGCGGCGATTTCCACCGAAATGGGCGCCTACGGTCTAAAAACGGTGATTGTGGTGGATGATGACATCGAACCGTGGGACATTCCCCGGGTCCTGTACGCCCTGAGTTTTCGGTTTCAGCCCAATCGGAGTCAGGTTATTAAACGAGGGCGCTCCACACCTCTGGATCCGTCCCTGCCTATTAACGCCCGGGAAATCACGGGTCGGT
>CAZBEL010000032.1:0-10952 GCA_964490885.1 uncultured bacterium | reverse complement strand
AATTGGATGATTTATTCTAGCAGTCAAAAATAACCACCACCAATTTCTTAACCATACCCTCATCTTGCAATTCTTTGTAACAGGTAGAATCCTCTCGCGCTTTGGGGTTCTCACTGGGTTAATGATCTTACCCCTCATCCTTTCATTGGGGTCATCCGCCTTTCTAGTGGCGCCAATTATTACTACCATTTTCCTGGCTAAATTTTCCGACCAGGTGTTCAAGTTCACTATTCACAACTCCACCTTACAACTGCTCTGGTTACCCCTCCCGCCGCTTAAAAAACAAGGGGCTAAACCCATGATCGAGGGTTCCTTGCGAGCTGTTGTGGAAGGGGTAGCGGGTATTCTCATCTACGTGAGTATGAAATTCATCGCCATTCAAACTTTAAGCTTGTTAGTGTTGAGTGCTGCCCTGGTATGGATCCTGAATACATTCCGGTTGAAAAAGGGATATGTCCAAACTCTGGAAGCAGCCATTGCCAAGCGGGCCTTGAATTTTGAAGAGTTGCAAATCGACGTCACCGATCACACGATGGTTCAGGTAATCGAGAAAGCTCTGCGGAGCGAAGACGAAATTCAACAACTCTTTGCTCTAGAACTCATCCAGGGTTTACCACTCACCCCATGGATAGACACCTTAAACCAACTCTTTCAAACTGGCAGTCAAAAAGTACGCCAGAGCATTCTCCAACTGGCAATCAAGCATGACGACCTTCTCACCGATGACATGATCCTCCAAACGATTAAGGATGGTGACCAAGTGGCTCCCCTAGCCATGGTAATAGCCGGCCGGAGACACTTTCAACAGACCATACCTCTCCTAATCCCGGCCTTAGAGGGCAGCGATCCCAACCTGAAAGCAGCTGCCGCCACGACCATCATCCACCTCGACTCTGGACCGGTAGAACAAGCCCGTAACGAGCTATTACAAATGTTTAGTGATCCTCGTCAGGAGATTAGACTGGCTGCCCTAACATACTTGGAAGAACACCCCAGCATCCTCACTGCTGAACGACTGGTAACTTGTCTCCAGGATTCCTCTCCACGTATACGGGTCGTGGCCATGGAGTTAGCTGAAAAACGCGAAGACGTAGATCTCCTCCCGGCTATTATCGCCAATCTGGAACAATCAGCCACCTACCCTCATGCCCGGCGGACCTTGAAACGATTCCCCACCTCGCAAGTCCTAAATCAGTTCGAAGATCAACTAAAGAACAGTGAAAACTTGCCTTTTGGACAGCTGCTAAATATCATTCGAACCTTGAGCGATTACCCAAATCCTAAAACGCTCACGCTTTTAGCTCATTGTCTCCAGGACCACCGCTTTCCAGTCTTCTCCACTACGGTAGACACTTTCTTAGCCGTAGCGCGCAAGAAACCACTTCCCCAGACCATTCATCAACTTCTGGAACAAGAAACGGCCCGGTTAGCGCGGTCAGCTTATGAATTAACCACCTTCCTAACTCTCATCGAGTCCCAAGAATCCGATCAACTGTTAAGGGATTTTCTCCACAGTGAAATCTTAAAACGAATTCCCGTACTCTTAAAATTAGGGGTAATGGACGTCCCCAACACTCCCATTGAGTCTTACATCCATACGATTCGGACACAGCAGACCGAACGCTTTCCCCTCGTACTGGAACTGTTGGAAAATATTTTCTCTCACGAAGAGCGGGAAATGGTCAATCCCTTAGTGGAAGTAATCCCGCTGAAAGAACGGCGGCGCATTGGCCAGCGCCTCTTCCCCGACATGCACACTAATTTGGAACAGTACTTACTGGATTTAATCCATGCCGACAACCAATGGGGCTCCGCTTTAGGAATTGACTATGCCCTGCGGCATAAGCTCCAATCGGTTCTGGAATCGGTGCAATGGGATAAAGTTGATCCCAGCCCTGTACACCGGGAGTTAATAACACGCACTCGACAAGCCAAACACCCTTTTACAAAATATTTGCCCACCAAACAATTTCACCTCAAACAGGAGGCATTATCCATGTACTCGACTCTGGAAAAGACACTCTTGTTAAAGACAGTGCAACTCTTTCAAACCCTCCCGGGGGAAGAAATCTCCCGCATCGCCCACATTACCCAGGAGATGCATCTCCCGGCCAAAACGCCTCTCTTTAAAGAGGGCGATCATGGGGATTCTCTCTTCATTATCCTCGATGGTAAGATTCGGATTCATAAACGCGACAAAACCATCGCCCACTTGGGTAAGGGAGATTGTCTAGGGGAGATGGCGTTATTAGATCAGGAACCGCGCTCCGCGGATGCCACCACCGAAGAGGACGCCATCTTATTACAAATCACACAAGAGGGATTCTACGAACTCATGAGTAGTAATCTGGAAATCCTCCAGGGCATCGTCCGGTTATTGACCAGCCGATTACGGGCTGCGATCAGCTAATTATTTGGGCTCTTTCCGGCCCTAAGGTGTTAGCGATTTTTCGACTTTCTTCCTGACTTCTTTGCTGAGATCAGAGGCCTTTTCACTCAGCGATTCGCTCGCCGATTTAAGACCTTTTTTTAGCGAATCCACATCCACCTTTTCCCCTGTCCAGTACATGTAGGCAATGTAAATAACCAAAACTGCCAGGAGCACCAGGGCCATCTTTAAAAATTTTTTGATCACCCCAATGAGGATGATTACGGCCAGGACTACAGCAACGGCTAAATAGACGGGATTCGATGTCAGGGAATTAATGATTGTCTCCACCCTTTAACCTCAATTTTCTGCGGTTAATAAATCCTGTGCGTTGTTCATACTCTTCAATGAGTTTCATGACCCGAGGATCATCAGGACGCTCCAGGGTCATGGCTTCCAAATATCCGCTACCAGAAACAACTTGGTTGCGGTCATTAAGTTTAAGCTCCAATACCCCAACATAGTAACCCTCTTTTCCCGCCTGAAGAACGAATACGTCTCCCACCTGCACCGGTTCTTCCAACACGGACTGGGTATGCCCGCCAACAATGGCCGTGACCCAGGGCAGCGCCTCCGCCATCCTTCGGTCTGGTTCCAATCCCCAGTGGGAAAGTACAACGATCAAGTCCGCTTGCTGGCGAAGTTCCTCTTCTAACTCTTTGATTGCCATTACCGGGTCTTTTAAGACCACCCTTTCTCTCACCTTTTGAGAATAATACTTAAACGCTCCTGGACCTATGACACCGACGATGGCAATTTTGATACCGTCCCTGGTGATGATGCGATAGGGCACGATACCTGGCAGAGCAGGGGCCTGTAAATTGGCAATGACGAGAGGTGCCTTGAACATAGGTAACAAATCATTGAGGTACTTATCAATTTTGCTAAGTTCTTGATCTCCCATTAAGAGGGCATCGTAAGGAATCATACCATAAGCAACTGTAATTAGACTGTCTTTCAAAGGTCGGGTCGTGACAGAAAAGAAATCTCCGGCGTCGAGGATAATTGTATTGGAGTGGTCGGCGATAAATTGTTCCACAAACACTACCCGTTTTTCCATAGAACCCAATGGGTGATCTGGACAGTAACAATTCTCCAGGGCGCCGTTAGTATTGTTCGTATACAGCAAGTACAGAGCCCGTTCCGACCCCCATGATCTTGCACTGAAAAACCCCCACACCAACAGGAGGTAAACCACATGGAAGCGTTTTATCACCACGTCATCAAATTGCCTTGATTACTCCTTAGATACAAGGGAAAAGTGGTTTGTAAACAATCTCATTTTATACTTTCAACTTTTTGTATTGGGGTAAAAAAGGGTATTTTCGCCTGCCCATTTTAGGCCAGCGTAGCTCAGTTGGTAGAGCAGCTCATTCGTAATGAGCGGGTCGGGGGTTCGAGTCCCTTCGCTGGCTCGGTTGGATTATCACCACGAAGAGCACGAAGGTTTTTCAAATACACCTTAACCCGTTTATTCTAAATTATATCTAAATATATTACATGCAAAAACGATATCTTACCAATACTTCAGTCCAGGAAATAACAATACTCTAAATTAGATACAATAAGGCTGAAACTATAATTACCCGGTAACTTTATTATTACACAGGGTATAAATCGTATCTCTCTTCAAGCGTTGTACTTCCTCTCAGAACAGGATAAATTGGCAGGTGAAGATGAAAACCAAGTCACTATTTCGCAATCATCTACCGCCCCTTGCTGACCGAATCCGGCCCCAGACCTTAGCAGACTTTGTAGGTCAGGACCATTTAGTAGGCTCCGGCAAAATCTTATCCCGGGTAACGGAACACAAGCGCCCCTTCTCCATGATCTTATGGGGCCCACCCGGTTCCGGAAAAACCACCCTGGCCCGTCTCATAACCCGCCAGACGAACGCCAAACTCATCGAACTCTCAGCTGTTTCCAGCGGCGTACGTGACCTTCGTTCGGCTATTAAACAAGGGGAACAGGCCTTGGAAATGGGTCAAACGGTGATTGTATTCATCGACGAGATTCACCGCTTCAGCAAGTCTCAACAGGATGCCCTGCTTCACGCCGTAGAACAGGGGACCATTACCCTCATTGGCGCCACTACTGAAAATCCCTCCTTTGAGGTTATTAGTCCCCTCCTCTCTCGTTGCCGAACCCTGGTTCTCAGACCCCTTACCGAAGAGCATCTAAACGCGATCTTAGACCAGGCATTGGAAAAGGACATCTTACTTTCCCAGGGAACCATAACCTTACCATCCAAAGTACGCCAACAACTGATTGCTGCGGCTGGCGGTGACGCTCGCAAAATGCTTAACACGCTTGAAATCAGCTACCACCTCATCGATGGAAAAGGGACCATCACTACCGAAATCCTTGCTGAAGCCCAACAAGATCGCACTCAACTGTACGATAAATTAGGGGACTACCACTACGATACCATTTCAGCATTCATTAAATCAATCCGTGGCAGCGATCCTGATGCAGCAGTATACTGGTTGGCGGTGATGGTCGAGGGTGGTGAAAAACCGGAATTCATCGCCCGACGGCTGGTCATCCTAGCCTCCGAAGATGTGGGAAATGCCGACCCGCAAGCCCTACCCCTGGCGGTAGCTGGGTTTCAGGGAGTACACCTCATCGGTATGCCCGAAGCGGCCATTATTTTGGCTCAAGTCACAACCTATTTAGCCAGCGCTGAGAAGTCCAACGCTTCCCACCAATCTCTCCGACGGGCCACCAAACTCATTAAGGAATCCGGAACTCCCGGTGTACCACTGCATTTACGCAATGCCCCCACACTACTCATGAAAGCTCAGGGCTATGGAAAGGAATACGATTATCCCCACGCATACGAAGAGCATTTTGTAAAGGTCAATTATTTCCCTGAGGGAATTCAGGAAACCTTCTACCGCCCCACCGCTCTGGGTTATGAAAAATTCATCAGGAATCGTTTGAAACACCTATGGCCGGAACGCTATCGTAAATGAGACGGGTCACTGCCCTATTCATATCCTTCAGCATCTTAATCTATGGGGATGACCGTCTGCGCTTGGAGCGGGCAGACGTGCTGGAAAACATCACCGTCCAGGGCCAGGCAGTACAGATTCTCACCGGCAATGTCATTTTTACGAAAGGGAACCTGACCCTCACCTGTGACCGCGCCCAATACCAGGAAAAATCCGGCTTCGGAAACATGGTGGGAAACATCGAGGTGACCCAAGAAGATCTCACCCTTACCTCCGATTCCCTCACCTTTGATTCCTTCAATGATGTCATCACCGGCTTCGGTCAGGTCCACATATGGGACAAAGACTACGATCTCATCGCAGATACCCTTCGTTATTACACCTCCCTGGATAGTGGTCTAGCCTGGGGCAAAGTACGTTTAAAACAAGAAAATCAAACTATAACAGCCCGCCAAATTGCCTATCGCAAAAAAGAAGGGCGGAATGCAGTTTCCTATGTGGCAACGGGGAACGTGACCATCCGCGAAGAAGATCGTCTGGCCACCTGCGGAACAGCCATCTATTCCAAGGATGAGGAAATGACCTGGTTAAAGGTAAATCCCAAGATCACGGAAAAGGATCAGGTGCTAACGGGAAGCACCATCGAACTGCGTTACCAAGAAGAAAAACTACACTCCATCTACATCCCCGCCAACGCCCACGCGGTTTACAACCGCTCCGGATGGAAGGAACGCTCTCGAAGCCAGGGCGATTCAACCATCGTGCGGAAAATTCCGGTGAAGGTTGAAGATGATATGACCAGCGTTGCTTTGAAAGGGTATTTCAATGAAGGAAACTTAGATTCCCTGCGCCTGGAAAAAATGGCCACCACTCTTTACCACGTTTTTGAGGATTCAATCTATAAAGGGAAAAACCTGGCCTCGGGAGATACGGTAGTGATGCAGTTCAGTGATAACGAATTGAACAGGATTTATATTTTAGGAGGTGCTCAGGGAACCTTCACTCCGGACTCGGCTAATCGGAACGTGGAATCCGCTATTGACTATGAATCTCAACTCATTGTCTACGACCTGAAAGATGAAATGACCGATCTCCAAGAACAGGCCATAATTCGTTATGGTGACATGCGTTTAGAGGCCGGCTTTATTAACGTGGATTGGAGTTCTAATCTGGTCACGGCCTTGCCTGAACCCCCTGCCGATACAACGCTTACTCCCATACAACCTACCCTGTTTGAACGGGGGCATGAACCCATGGAAGGGGATGAACTGGTTTATAACTTAAAAACCCGCCATGGGAAAATCACCCACGGCAAGACCAAAGCCGATGATGGCTTCTATTATGGAAACGAAATCCGAAACCAAGATGAGAGTACGTTCTATATTCAGAAGAGTCGCTTCACCACCTGTGATTTAGATAGGCCTCATTTTCACTTCGAGTCTAACCGTATGAAAATTGTTAACGATGATAAAGTGGTAGCCAAACCCATCGTTTTGTATCTCCAGGGCATTCCAGTCATGGGATTACCGTTTGGTATTTTTCCCCATCGGAGTGGTGGACGTCATTCCGGCTGGATCATGCCTGGCTATGGACAGAGTAGGTCACGCGGCCAGTTTATTAACGGTCTGGGCTATTACTGGGCCCCCAGTGACTATTGGGATTCGAAATTGACCATGAGTTTCGGCGACGAGGAAGGGTTTATCTTTGTCCTCCAAAACAACTACAAGGTCCGATATCGTTTCCAGGGGGGGCTTCGGCTTGAGACGTGGCAGCGTCTTGCTGGTGGCGAGAACAACATCATGAACATCACCAAAAATCGGCAGAGTGTGTATTCGGCCAAATGGACGCATAACCAAGTTATGCGGAATAACCAAACCTTGCGGGTTAACTGGAGTTACTATAGTGATGGCCGGTATAATTACACTATTGGTTTGAACCAGGCTCGACGCCTGAATCAACAATCCATTTCTCAGGCCACTTACACCAAACGCTGGAAGAAAAGCAACAATTCCATCAACATCAGTCTATCTTCCAATACAGACCTCATGGCCGATAAAAAAATCGATCCAGAGCCCGCCAATCCTTTCTACACACCCCCCACTAAGGCAGGACTACAAACCAAAATCACGAACTATTCCCTACCGGTCCTTTCCTTTAACCACCCTCAAAACCAACTCTTTGGCACCACAAGCACAAAGCGCCGCTGGTACCACAACATCACCTGGAGTTACAACAGCCGGTTAACTAACAAAATGCGCACTTACTACGAATCGGATTCCTTAAACGACACTACCTTTTATTGGAACCCAGACGCCCAGCGAGCGGTGGATAATGCTTTAACGCATTCCCTTAACTTCAACGCCCCGGAAAAAATATTCAAGTATATCACCATATCCCCAAACTTGCACATATCCTCAGACTGGGTCACGAAAACGACGGAAGCCAAGCTAAGTGAAGAGGGGAACCTTCAGATTAAGAGACAGTCCGGGTTGGCCATCCGCACTACCGGGTCTTTCGGGATAAATATGCGCACACAGATTTATGGTCTCTTTCCTATAAAAATAGGTCCCTTCCACTATCTCCGGCACGTGGCGACGCCCTCCATTGGTTATTCGTACACACCTGATTTTTCCAAACCCTTGTTTGGCCAGGATCTGGGATATTTCCAGTCTATCACCGATACCAGCACAGGAGAGGTTATACTACATGATCGTTTCGGGGGGCTCATGGTGGGCGGCACACCCCGGCAAGAACGACAATTACTCACTTTCTCCCTTAACAACGTTTTCCAGACCAAGATCCAGCGCGGGGAGAAAGAGAAAAAGTTACAGCTCTTCAGTTGGAACCTCTCTACTAGCTACAATTTCGTGAAACCAGTCTACAAGCTAGCTAATCTCAGCTCTTCTATCCGTACCAAGATTGGGCAAAAGCTACATTTTGATCTCACCATGACCCATGACTTCTACGCCTTTGATGCTGCCCTGGGTCAGCGAAGCACTTCTCTCCGACGCACTGCTCAGGGAATCCCCCTACCCCGCCTGGTGAGCGCCCGCCTGGGGACTGGCTTCTCCTTCTCCGGAAAACGACTCCAGGCACCGACCACCCCTACTGCCGAGGATACAACTGTTAATCTCCTTGCCGATAGTTTATTGATTGGGCGCCAGGACGAGGATAAACCCGTTAATCCCCTGGGCAGTGGAGAACTTTGGAAGACCACCTTTAATTTTAGCTACTCCGTCTCCAAAACGGACCCGCTCCAATCCAAAGAAAATTTCTGGATGAACACCAATACGCGCCTGCAAATCACCAAGAATTGGCGAGTGAGCTACAATGCCCGTTTTGACCTGATTAATAAAACCCTGGTCAGCCATCAACTTTCCCTCTACCGAGACCTCCATTGCTGGGAACTGGCCATTACCTGGACACCCAGCGGTTACGGTTCCAGCTTTTACTTGCGCATCAACGTAAAGTCTCCCCTCTTAAGGGACTTGAAAATCGAAGAGCAACGAGGGTTCCGTAGCCGGGTCCCCTGGCTCTAATTCCTGGTAACATCTTCGTGGTTCATAATTTCCGGGTTTTTTTTCAGCCCGTGATCAATGCAAATTCAGTAGTTAAGAAAGGTAAAATAATGTACTGTCCCCAATGCCACGCCGAGTATGTAGCGGGAAAGAAAGTCTGCCCCGATTGCAAAGTAACCCTGGTGGATCACCTCCCCAAGGACAAACCCCTAGAAGAAATCAACTGGGTAGCCGTCCAGGACTACCCGGGGAATATTTTTGCCGACATGGTGGGCGAAATCTTGGACAAGAACCATATCCCTCATTTCGCCAAATCAGACTGGTTTACTTCCGCCTACAGCATCAGTGCGGTAAACCTTCCCGGGACCCGGGTGACGGTGTACGTCCCAGAAGAATACTTGGAACAGGCCCGCACGGTTCTGGATACACTCGTCGACTGATATACCATGTCTAAAACGAATTACCGTTCCATCAAGGGCACCCATGACATTCTGCCCGCTGAAAGCTGGCGTTGGCGGGCCTTAGAAGCCACTATTCATCGCGTCCTTTCCCTAGCAGGTTATCAGGAAATCCGCACCCCTACTTTTGAACAAACGGATTTATTCACGCGCAGTGTGGGAAATGAAACGGATATCGTCACCAAAGAGATGTACAGTTGGGTTGACCAAGGTGGCGACCATCTAACCTTGAAACCAGAGTCCACCGCTTCGGTAGTACGAGCCTACTTGCAACATAATTTAGCCCACCAATCACCCGTGGTACGGCTCTACTATTTTGACACGCTTTTCCGTCGCGAACGACCTCAGAAAGGGCGTCAACGCCAGTTTCACCAATTTGGCGTCGAAGCCATAGGCTCCCCCCATCCGGAACAGGATGCTGAAGTCATCGTCCTGGCTTACACCATTCTACAGGAATTAGGGTTAAAAGAACTAACCCTTAAATTGAATAGCATTGGCTCATCTGAATCCCGCACAGCCTATAGGGAAGCCCTCCAACAGGCATTACGCCCCCATCTTAAAGACTTGACACCCACCAGCCAAAGACGGTTCGAAACCAATCCCTTACGCATCCTGGACACCAAGATCCCTGAAGAACGGGAAATCCTAAAGGAAGCTCCCACTATTGACGCCTTCCTCTCATCAGAAGACTCTGCTCATTTCAAGGAACTCTGTGACTTATTAGACCACCTGAACATCCCGTACGTTCGCGATCACCATTTAGTACGTGGGTTAGATTACTACACGCGCACCACATTTGAGATTACTTCCCCTGTCCTCGGGGCTCAGGATGCCCTCTGTGGTGGCGGGCGTTATGATGATTTAGTAGCATCCCTAGGGGGTAAACCAACACCGGCAATTGGATTCGCCACAGGAGTGGAACGGGTGTTGCTGGCCCAGGAACAGACCCAAAAGATGACCCCTGAGAATCCCCTTCAGGTTTTCCTCATTGGTCTGGGACCCGAAAGCCGTCCCACACTGCTCACCTTGTTGAACGAAATACGAGAAGCAGGACTCGGGGCTACTTTTGATCCTTTGCGCCGGAGTCTAAAAGCCCAACTTCGGGAAGCCAACCGCACCGGAGTTCGGTGGGCTGTGATCCTCGGCGAGGAAGAGTTGCACAATCAACAAGCCTTGGTGAAAGATTTAACCGACGGGAAACAAAAGACCGTTCTCTTATCCCAACTGGTAGAACACCTGAGCAGGTTTTCCAGCTAATCTTCATACTGCTGGCATTTATCACAAATAGAGACCGATTCGAAATAACGCAAATTTCCCATTCGCTTAAATGAAAACTATAGACCGTTCTACTCTGGTTTTACCATGTGAGCAACTCTAATGAGTCATGCCTGGACGCCCTTACGTTCACTAAAACCAACCCCAATGGTAGCCACCAAATTTGGGCGGCCCTTTGATTTTGAGGCAGTAAATTCGACCCCGTGAAAAATAGTAAACCACTCCTGATTGTTGAATCTCCTTCCAAGGCGAGAACCATCGCCAAGTATTTGGGGAACCAGTACGAGGTACTGGCTTGTCTGGGACACATCAAGGACTT
>CAZBEL010000031.1:0-11072 GCA_964490885.1 uncultured bacterium | reverse complement strand
GTTGGCATAAATGCCTTGATCCCCATGATCGTAAAAATACACCATCTCGTCGGTTCTGGCTTCTTGATAGTGATTGGGGAGTTCATAGATGGGTTGCTTGTCCTGTACCCCACGGAAGGTGGCCGTTTCTTGCCGCGACAGATAGAAGGAATAATAAAACGCTTTGCTCAGAGTGTGGGTGAACGTGAGGGCCAGGCGGTCGTTGCTGCGGAAGGTGTAAGCTTGATGTGTTGGGCGATACTTCCAGGAATGGGAATAACGCTGGTAGAGATGATTCGTGCTCTGTAAGTGGGCCGTTAATTTGATCTTTGGCACCAATCGAGAGGTCACTTTTACCTGAATATCCTGATTGATATCTACCCCATGAGGAAGGGGGCTGTCGTAGGTACTGTACAAACCCGCAACAAAATAGTGCGTACGAGGCAAAGGAAGACGGCCACTGGCAGTAAGGCTCACCGAGCCAGACAAGGGAAGATTCAATAATGGGATCAGGGGTTTATGGATGACATCCGCGTTACCGTCCAGATAAGTAAACAATGAATCCCTTAGATCAATATATTGGTAGAGCGAATCGACGGTGGCATAACTGCTGTCCAAAGACTTGAAAGCACCCGGCTGGTGGTACGGCGAAGCATTAAGTTGGTCGCTTATGTACTCTACCCTCCCGCGAAAATCGTCCCGGCCTTCTTTCGTCACAATGTTCACAACGCTGGACATGGCATCCCCATATTCGGCGTTGAAGGTCCCACTGATAACGGTCATCTCCTGGATGGCATTCTGGTTCACGGTTCCGGTGAACTCACCGCCTAAAGGGTCCTGCACTTCCACACCGTCGATCATGTACAGTATTTCTTTTGTCCGCCCACCACGAACGTGAAGACCACCAGCAGGGTCCACCGTAAACCCGGCCTGGGTCGCCAGCACACCCTTGAAATCCACTACCGGCATATCCACGATCTCTTCAGCCCCTACCACTCGCACCGAAGACGTGGCATCTCGCTGAATCAAGGGACGCTTTGCCGTAACAATCACTTCCTTCTCAGCCTGCAATACCGTCTGCTCTAAAACCACATCCACCTGGGTCGTAAAGTCAGATTGAATCAACACTCGTTCTTGCACAACCGTCTTATAACCAATCATCATGAACCGAACGGTATAATAACCCGGTGGGATATTTAGAATGTAATACTGCCCATTCTCGTTGGAGGCCGCTCCCAATTCAGTACCTTCAATGACGATATTTACCCCGGGAAGGGGCACATTGTTCTTAGAAGTCACCGTCCCGGCCAGTTTACCCCCCACACCACCGTAAAGGACAACGGAACCTAATAATATGGATAGTCCTGTCCTGATGAATTGTTGCACGGGGTAAGGGCAAAAAGGGTGCCGGAGAAATCCCAGCACCCTTTTCTGGCTCTGTTATTTTAGCAAAACCATTTTTTTACTGAGTTGACGCTCCCCGTTGGAAAGGGTATACAGATAAACACCACTGGGCACCGAGAATCCTTGAGCATCCTTACCGTCCCAGCGTAAGTGATACTCGTTGGGTTCCAGGTTCCCGTTATAAAGGGTGCGGACAAATTGCCCCGTAAGGGTTCGAATGTCCAGTGTGACTGGTGTAACCATCTTTACTTCAAAGCTAATCGTCGTCGTTGCATTAAAGGGGTTGGGGTAATTCTGACTGAGGATAAAACTGTTAGGCGTCAACTGAAGGACTGGGTCGATACCGGACGTGACGTTCTCGGTCACGATCACATTGTCGTAATACCCCGCAATGCCGTCGGTCCCATCCATCTGGAAAGAATAGAGGCCCCATTTCCCGTTGCCTACCCGATCGGTACCGTCATCCACATAGGCGCCGGTGCCTAAGAGTGAGCCATCAAAATAGCAGGTGAACTGGGTAGTGTTGTTGTCCAGGGATTCCACCTTCAACTTCATGTGATGCCAGGCATCGGTAGTGTAGAGACCCGTAGCATCAATGGCCTGGTGAAACGTGTAGGAGAAACCAGCCAGTTGGTTATTGTACAGCCGGAAACGGTGGTCAGCATCAAAGTCGGCCACCAACTTATAGTAAAAACCGTGTGATGCCGAACCCTGGTGCGAGGAGTCTCCGTAGACTACCACCCCGGTATAAGCTGAGCCCTGAGAGTGGTTCACATAGCAGTAAACATCAGCCTCGATGGTGTAATTCTGGCTGTTTACATCCCCCGCCAGGGCGATGGCCGCCCCCGAGTAGGAAGCATCGATGTCCTGTAAATAGCCCACGTAGCTGCCACCTCCGTCCAAAGCAGCCGGGGCTGCCGACATGGGAACCGCTTGGATGGGTTCCTCCCCTGCCCGGTACAGTTCCCAATCAGCACTCGCTGTTCCGGATTCAAAATCCTCTGAAAATAGAACCGTCTGGGCTAACACAAAATGCATCGTACCCCCTAAAACAAGCCCTAGGAATAGCACTTTCTTCATGATGATTCTCCTTCCACCGTAAAAGGATTAATGAACAACTTAATTAACGCCCGCTGCCAAGTTAATGTCAAGGTAAAATCAAGACGTTTTCCCCCATTTCACCATGTCCAGACAGTGGAATTAAGGGGGGTCGCCGGATAAATGGGTGTGTTAAATTTCCGCTCCACCATGAAGAGACCTACCTCCAGATGGCTACGCCATGTCTACCAGATTGTGCTTTTTGGCCTATGGGGCGCCTTGATGGCCTCCCTGCTAATCCGCAACTACGGAGGAACAGCAAACACCATCAAATTCATTTCTCTGGAAACTGGGATTCGGGAAATCCCCAGTGATTCGGAATGGATGACCATCTACCACCAAGGGAAAAAGTTAGGGTACTCTATCTTCTCCTTGCAAAACCGCGGTGCGGAGGGATACACCTTGACCACTACCACCCGCCTCAAAGCTGCCTTAGCCGGCTTTGAGAACGAAGTATTGTTGTACAACCTGGCGCGCATCGACACCGCTTTTCAACTGAAGGATTTCAATTTCCAACTAACATCGGAACAGTTCCAAATGCGTCTTCGAGGCAAGCGAACAGGCTCCCTCCTAACCGTAGACCTCTTCCTAGGCGAGGACAGTACCCGTCGGGAACTTACCCTCCCGGAGGAGGCCTATACCTTCCTGGGTATCAAACCCATGATCGCCCGCCAGGGGATTCAACCAGGAGAACGGTTAGTGATCCCTGCTTTCGATCCAGTATCCATGGAAATCGCCCAGGTGGAAATTGTTCACGAGGGCAAGGAGGTGCTTACTATTGGTGGCCAACGCATGAATTTGAACAAAATCCGCGTCTCTTTCCAAGGAATCCCCTCCTATATGTGGCTGGATGACAACGGGCTTACTTATCGTGAGGAATCTATCATGGGACTGGTCATGGAGCGCACCACTCCCGAGGAAGCACTAAAAACGGACCAACTAGCCGGGGGCCTCGACTTAATCAATGCCTATGCCCTCCCCGTTGATCCCCCTATCGAAAGCCCAGGAGACCTCACAGAGCTTACCGTTGAATTGGAAGGCATTGAACCCCATTATTTGCAGGCGCTCAATTCTGCCCGTCAGGAAGTGCTCAGTACTGAACCGTTGCGGGTTCGATTACGTCCCATTCCCGTTCCTGCAGACAGCACCAACTTAGAAACGTACCTGGCCGCCACACCCACCATTCAAAGCACACACCCTAAAATTCAAGCTATCTGTGCTCTCTACAATGAAGAAAACTATAGCAATGAAGAAAAAACACGGTTACTACGCCATTGGGTGTACAAATATTTGAAAAAGCGTCCCGTGGTAAGCCTGGCAACGGCCAGTGAAATCGTAGAACGGGGCGTAGGGGATTGTAGCGAGCACACCATCCTCTTCACCGCCCTAAGCCGGGGACTGGGAATCCCCACTAAAATACATGTGGGCCTCGTATATCTTGAGGGGCGGTTCCTGTACCATGCCTGGCCTGTGGTCTACCTGAATCAACAATGGGTGGCGGTAGATCCCACCTTGGACCAGCCCGTGGCCGATGCCACCCACATTGCTCTCTTAGAAAGCGATTTCACCAACCTGTATCAACTGATCCCTATCTTAGGGCGCATCTCTATCCGAATCATCAACCAACAGTATGGAAAACCAACTTCATGATTAAACTGGACGGCGTTACCAAGGCCTTTGGCACACTCAAAGCGGTTGATAATCTCACTCTCTCAATCCCACCAGGGGAACTCTTCTGCTTCCTAGGTCCCAACGGTGCTGGAAAGACCACAACCATCAAAATGTTAGTGGGTCTTTTGTCTCCAGACTCTGGGACAATAGAAATCAACGGATTTGATATGGCCCAAAACCCCACCCAAGCTAAACAGCACATCGGTTACGTCCCGGATAGTCCTTTTCTCTACGATAAGCTCACGGGGGTAGAGTTCCTCACTATTGTGGGAGGGCTTTATGGAATGCAACGTCAGGAAATTGACGAACAAATTGCCCTCTACCGCCATCATTTGGATATAGGCGACTGGCTCAACGATGTGATCGAAGGATATTCCCAGGGAATGAAACAGCGGGTAGTCTTTGCGGCCGCTTTGTTTCATGAACCAAAGATTTTGGTCATCGATGAACCCATGGTGGGCCTGGATCCCAAAACAGCCCGGATCGTGAAAGACTTGCTTCGGGAACGGGCTTCCCAGGGAACTACGATCTTCTTATCCACCCACAACTTGAATGTAGCCGAAGAACTGGCCCACCGCATTAGTATCATTCATCAGGGCCGCTTATTGCACACGGGGACCCTGGATGAGTTTCGCCAAATTACTCACCAGGACGGTAATTTAGAGGAAGTATTTCTTCGAATCGTAGAAGAAAGCCTACCTGCGGAGTCTTCTGTAACAAACCATTCTTAACCATTCGAATGGCCTTTATTCGTACCTTCCTCTGGATTCGCCTTCATTCTTTTCGCCATCAGTTGCAGCTTAAGCTCAAACGGCGCTGGCTGGAAATTCTAATCCCCACCTTCATTATCTTAGGCCTCATCATCGGTGGTCGGAGCCTCTTTATCAGCGGCGCCCAATTCTTACTCGGCCAGGGAGAACTGGGCCAATTACTCCTGAACCGCCTATTCTACCTGGGCTGGACCATCATCTTTTATCTACTCATCATTTCCAACATCATTACCGCCTTGTCCACCCTGTACCGCTCACCCGAAGTCACTTTTCTCCTTGCCAAACCAGTACAGCACACTGAGATTTTCCACGCAAAATTAGTAGAAAACCTAATTTACAGTTCCTGGGCGATCCTCGTCTTAGGGTTACCCCTTACCCTAGCTTACGGACACGTAAAGGGGCTTTCAGGTATGGACCTGTTGCTTGTGTTCCCCTTGGCTCTGTTGCCGTATTTAGTGATTGCTACCGTTACCGGGCTTATCCTGCTTCTGATAGTAATCATGCTTTCCAAATGGTTCCGCATGCGATCCCTGTTTTTTACGCTGGGGATCATAGCTGTAGCCTTCTTCTGGTTATATTTTCGCTTTAGTCAGCAAGAAACCCTCCTCATGGGGAATGCCGCCAGTCTACGGGCTGCGAGTCGGTATCTGTTCAACCTAGCCCGGACCCCTTTCCCCCTCATCCCCAGCTACTGGTTTACGGAACTATTCTCGGCCTATGCCCTAGGTCACTTCCAGGTAGTACTTTTCCATGCAGCTGTACTCCTAACCACAGCACTGGTTGGACTGGAATTGATTACTTGGTTGGCAAAAGTCAATTACTTCACCACCATTCAACTATATGAAAGGACCAAACAAAAGGCAAAAAAACATGCCTCTAAAACCCGCCACATTGAGTTACCCTTACCGGGGTTGACCCCCCAGGTCAAGAGCCTTATTTCCAAAGATATTCTTCAATTCTTACGGACTCCCCAACAGTGGATCCAACTTCTCCTATTCGCCTTTTTCATCAGTGTTTACCTATTAAACCTAGCCCGCATTGATATTCGCATCCAGGATTTGGCCCCCTTGTGGAGAAAGTTAGTTTACCTGTTCAACTTCGGTTTTAGCGGTTTTATCATCGCCGCTCTCACCTCCCGGTTTGTATATCCCCTCATCAGCTTAGAAGGCAAAGGCTTCTGGATACTGAAAGCCGCACCCCTGCATCTAAAAACCGTCTTTAAAGTAAAGCTCTGGATTTCCATTACGCTCTTCTTTGGTTTAGCCGAAATGGTGAGTCTGGTGAGTAATCACTACTTGAGCCAGGGGTGGGAGGTGGCCCTCATCTCCACCATCTTTTTAATATTAGAAACGTTAGGGTTGGTGAGTCTAGCCCTCGGCCTAGGGGCTCTTTTCCCGCAATTCAACGAGCGGAACCCCATGCGCATTGCCTCCAGCATGGGCGGAACCATCACCGTGATCCTCAGCCTGATCTACGTCGCTGCCATGGTGGGTGCCCTGGTGTGGTTCATCATTCTTTATGAAAAAGGAATACACACTTTTCAACTAACTGGTATTTTTCTCCTCACCGCCGCACTTAGCGCCCTAACGATTATCCTGCCTCTGAGATTGGGCCTCCGCTCTCTTGTAAAAATGGAAATATGAATGTAACTTACTTTGAAATATGTAAAAACCACTAAGGTGAGCATTACAGTTAAAGCCAAAATAATCATTGGGATACTCGGTGTAGGGGGATCGATTCTGTTGTGGACCTGCAACGAGCAGGAGACTAAAACTTGGCTATATATCGAACCCATTCAGTGTTTAGGTAACCCTTGGGAGCAAGAATGGCTCAAAACCCACGATTACGAAGAGTACCCCCAGAATAAGTCTGAACAACTAAAGATCGTCACCGATTATTACCATGAACAAGGTGTGGACATACATGATATTTACAGCCGAATAGTATACGATGCAGTCTGCGACGCCTGTAGCTGTCCCACCGGGGAGCGAATCTACTGTCTAGTACAAGAACAAGACATAGACTTCATGCTGGCCGAGGGCTGGTCACGAACCAACTAAGAAACAAAACACACTCCACCACCAGCCAAAAAAGACTGTCACACCAGCACACTATTTAAACGTATAGATCAACCCCGCTGAAAGGATAGATAGAGGGCTGCCGATGGGTCCATCCAGGGTAAGATTGTATTTGGATGACGATGTCTCCCGATCCACATCTGGATAACGCGTAGATTGACGATTATAGGTCAACCGCAATGACCCCAGGGTAAGTTGATTAAACAGCGATAACCGTTCAGTGAACTGGTAAGTGACCTCCAGGGCATAACCCAACTCTGTTGTGTAACTTTTGCTCGTAACCTTTCTATCCTGCTTTTCACCGGAAAAAACGTCGGATCGGTCAAACTTCGACACTAAGCGAACTGTCCATACGCCCCACACTCCCCACTTACCATCATTGTAAATCCGTCTTCCTTTTTGAAAGCCCAACCCAAAGTCAGCGCTGGATAACTTGGTATCAATATCATAGAGCACGGAATCTTGCAGCAAAGAATCCTTAACGGTAGCCTCCAAGTCTTCCTCCCCCGTCCCAAAGGAAAAGTCCAGTCCATAGCGTATGAACTTAGTGTTCCCGGCGTTATAATGATTTAACATCACATGGCGCGTATTCACCGACAGGGCCCTGGTCTGGGCATTGAGCGCGACTATGGTCAGAGATGCCAATAAACATATTCTAAGTTTCATAATACCGGATTCCTTTCCTAAGCTCTTTAAGAATGTAACATGCCTGTTTTGAATATTCAATTGGTGTAATTTCACTCATGCGAAAATACCTTCCTGCTCTGGCGGTTATTGTAGCAGCTTTCCTGTGGAGTCTGGACGGCCTGCTGCGCCAGACCCTGTATACCCTATCTTCCTTCCTCATCATCACCCTGGAACACGTGTTTGGGGCCCTACTATTTCTCCCGGTCCTTTACCGGGGCCGTGCCCAGATCGCCACTATCGGGCAGCGTAGCTGGGTCTCCATCCTGTGGATCAGTATTTGCGGGGGTATCTTAGGCACCTTCTTTTACACCAAAGCCCTGGCTTATGTGCAATATATTGATTTGTCTGTGGTCGTGCTCCTACAAAAATTTCAACCCTTTTTCGCCATTGCCCTCGCGGCCCTGGTGTTGAAAGAACCCATTACGAAACGCTTCCTCTTATTGGCTGGGGCAGCCATGGTGGGAGGATACTTAGTGACCTTCGGGACACAGCCCATGAATTCCTGGAGTGAAAAAACACTCATCGCCGCGCTGTTAGCACTCCTGGCAGCTTTCTGTTGGGGCAGTTCTACCGTACTGGGCAAACACGCCCTTCAACGCATTTCCTTTCCCCTGGTCACTGCCCTGCGCCTGACCATCACTGCTCTAGTAGCAATCGCCGTCATCATCACCACCCAGTTGCCCGTTAATTTGGGGGAAATAACTTCCCTGCAATGGGGCACGATCCTGCTCATTGTCTTTTCCACCGGTGCCGTAGCGCTCTTCATTTACTACTACGGTTTGCAACGCGTCCCTGCCTCCCACGCTACCATCTACGAACTTTTCTGGCCCCTTTCAGCCATGGCCCTGGACTGGTTTGTACGCGGCCGTATATTGGGCCCTGCGCAGATCATCGGGGCGGTGGTCCTGCTAACTGCGATTATTCTCCTCACTCGGGAAAACCAACTCAAAAGTGCCCAACCTCTCCCCCCAAGATCAGCGCCATAACCTGATCCTGAACTGCCTCCACGAGTTCAGCTGGGGGTTCGGAGTGGCCTTCCACACGGTGTATGCCGTGATTCCCTTGTTTCTGAAACAGCTCGGGGCTCCCACTGGCGTCAGTACTTCCGTCGCAGGACTTTTCTACATCCTCATTGCCATCCCCCAACTCTTCACCGCTACCGTAGGTCGTAATATTCGCAACATTAAATTGGCTGCCATCTCTGTTCATACTCTGGTCCTTCCGCCCATCTTCATTGCTGGATTTACCTTCGCTTTTCTGACTCCCCTGGGTCCAAAAGCCTGGATGCTCTACTACGCCTGCTTTATCCTCTACGGCTTAGCAGTGGGGATAATCATCCCCATTTGGACAGGCTTCCTGCATCACGCCATTTCCGCAGAGAACCGGGGGACATTCTTCGGGTTATCTTTTGCCTTTAACAGTGTGGGGGGCTTCGTTGGGGGATTCTTACTAAAGCGTCTTCTCAATAGCTCTCTCCCTTTTCCTAATAACTTTGGTTGGGGATTTCTCATTATGACAGCCTCCATCACGTTTGGCATTTTACTTTTCTTCGGGTACCGACTCTATGAACCAGAAGAACAGCAACCGCATAAATCCTTAAAACAATTCTGGGTTGAGACAAAAAGTATTCTCCGTCAGCACACCAATTTTCGCCGCTATCTGTTTAGCCGTATTTTTTTCACCGCTAACTATCCTGCCATTAGCCTGTACGCTATCTACACCCAGGAGAAGTTCGGCTTCAACATCAGCGAAGTGGGCATATTTACCATCCTAAATGTCCTTGCTTTCGGTTTAGCCAGTCTGGCTGCTGGTAAACTGGGGGATCGCAAGGGCCACAAACTTAGTCTCATTCTGGCTTTTACCGCCCACTTACTAGCTGTGATCACCGCCCTCACGGCACGTTCCATGACCGGAGTATATGCCATTTTCGTCCTCATCGGATTGGGCCAAGGGGCCTTTATGCCCGCCTCCATGAACCTAGTTTACGATTTCGCCGGCAACCGGGACAATAAAACCTACATTGCCCTCATCGACACGGTCTTGGCGCCTTTTACTTTCCTGGCTATCATGTTGGTGGGGAAATTGAGTGGTGTTATCGCTACCGAAACCTTATTCCTGGCCATGGGGACCAGCATCTTCGTCGGACTTTTCTTCATGATCACTCTGGTGCATGATCCTAAAAAGCGTCACCGGGCAAGTCCCTTCATACCCCCAGTGGAAGGTTAATGATCCCGGCTCATCTACCCATAATATTCAGGCAATGGTCACAGAGCGCAAATTGAATACTACCATATTTCCCTTGCATTTCGCCAAGGTCACGAAGAAATTCCCGGTGACACCAAGCCAGTAAGATGAAACAAATTCGCCCGAAACACTTTATTTTGATCTTAATGCTCCTGATCCTGGGGGCTTGTCAGGATAACCCTGAGCGCCATTTAAAACTGGGTCACTGGTATTCCCAGAAGGGACTCATTGACGAAGCCATCTTAGAATATAAAGAGGTCACACGTCTATATCCCGACGATATAGGTGACCTCTCCCGGGAAGCGTATGAGACCTTAGCCGCGGCGCACTATGGTTTGGCCATTATGTACTCTAAAAAAGAGTGGTGGGATTTTGCTCTCCAAGAAGCCGAAACCTGCTTTCAATTACTACCAACCAAAGAACATTACGACCTTTTAGAGTTAATTAAGAAGCGTCAGAGCCTCGAGGAGGTCGCCGCTTCATCCGGTCTCTAATCCCGACGCTGGCCTTTCTTTTTTCCAGCCTAGGCGCACAGCACACCAGGGAACGCCGCTACTTATCCACAAACCGATCAGAAAATAAACCACCCAGTTCATAAGCGCCCGATCAGGCGTTACGGCCAGTAGGCCATCACGCAATAACCACAGCCCTCCCATGCCCACCACTACTTTAACCACTTGTTGACCAAAAGTAGCAGCAGGGTTAAAGGGGAGATAATATTGCACCAACACTAAACCCGCCGTTATCCCCGCAAAAAGCCCCCCGATCTGCACGGTAAACTCCCGAGGGAGCAAAACCGGTATCATGCCTCCCACGAAAACAAAGATAAACGCCATTGGAATTGCGTCGACCACCAGGGACTGCTTTCTAATTTCATTGATAATGGTAATGGCTACCACTAACACTATAAATCCTATAGTCCATCCCCCAACCACATCGTGAGGATAATGTACACCGAGATAAATCCGCGATAGCCCGATCCCTAAAATAACGAGAGTCGGCCACCAGTACTGCTTCAACGCCCACCCCAAGTACCCGAATAAAACCACGGCCCCTTGTGCGTGCCCACTAGGGAAACCGTAACCACTGTCCGCTGTCCAAAATAAATATGCCGGTGGACGGGGAAGGGCAAAGGCCTCTT
>CAZBEL010000030.1:0-11102 GCA_964490885.1 uncultured bacterium | reverse complement strand
ATCGAGGCTGGGACGGTACCGCGTCAAGTAACGGTGGAATTCACCGGGTCTTTCATGGATATCGATGCCCGCAACGTCACCGACGCTAGTATCACCACTACCGTAAGCCCGGGAGACACTTTTGATGTCCATTTTGATGATTTAAACTCCATTCCTGGGGAACGGGACACTTACTACCACGGGAATTTTGTTCACGATTGGATGCTCACCCTGGATACCAATTTTACCGGCGCCAATTACAGCATGCCGGCGGCGGTGAATATCGGTTCTGAAGATCCCTTGTGGCCCTGCAATGCCTATTGGGACGGCCTGGGTATCAATATGTTTTCTGCAGGAGGCGGCTGTTCCGCCACAGATCAAATGGCCGATGTAGTCTACCATGAATACCAGCACGGTCTTACCCAGTTTGCTTACGATCCCTTCTCTCCCCCTTACAGTTCGGGGATGGGGGAGGGGTTCAGTGATTACACGGGTATGACCCTGCGTAACTCGCCCTGCATGGGGGATGGTTTTTTTGGCACACCGGGCGGGTGTTTACGCGATGGGGAGAATATGCGTCAGTGGCCGGGCACCGAGTGTGGTGGGGAGGTCCACTGCCTGGGAGAGATCACCATGGGTGCTTTGTGGAAAATGCGTCAGAACCTCATCGCCAGCATTGGTGATACCGTGGCTGCGGTGGCCCGTTCCGATACCCTCTTCCGCTGGGCCATGTTCGGACGGCCTTACTCGGTCCCCGACCTGCTCCTGGAAATCCTCATTGCCGATGATGATGATGCCACTATCCTTAACGGTACTCCTAATTTCATTGCCATTACCGATGCCTTTGGACAACACAACGTGGATTCGCCCATTCCCGATTTTGGCATTGACCACACGCCCGTAGCCAACACCCTGGATACGACTACACCCGTGGTAATCACAGCGGTGATTTCTTCCCTTGTAGGGGACATTACTACGGCCCAATTGGTGTACATCGTGAGGGGCGTCACCACTATGGTGGATATGACCGACCTGGGGAATGACCAGTATCAAGCCACCATTCCTCCCCAACCGGCTGGGACCATTGTGGAATATTATCTTCAGGCAGCGGATAACCAGGGGAATGTGTTCCACTCCCCGGAGAATGCTCCCGACGTTACCCATTTTTATCTAGTGGGGCCACGAGGGGCTTTCATGTCGGTGTTTGAGGATAGCGCGGAAACGGATAATGGCTGGCAACTCGGGGTGGCCACTGATAACGCCACTACGGGCATTTGGGAACGCACCGATCCCATCGGGACGGACGTGGATGGAACCCCCGTCCAACCGGAGGATGACCATACTTTCCTGGGTACGCTTTGTTTCGTAACTGGTAACGGAACTCCGGGCGGTAGTGCCGGAGAGAATGACGTGGATGATGGTGCCACGACCCTCCTCTCACCCCCCATTGACCTCATGGGTATGACCCAGCCGGTGTTGGGGTACTGGCGCTGGTATTCGAATAATGCCGGCAACGCCCCCGGCTCTGATGTGTGGGTCGTCCAGGTTTCCGCCAATGGCACAGATTGGGTGGACTTGGAACGCACGGGGGAGACCCAGAATACCTGGACTTACCATCAGTTTCTCCTGGCCAACTACATCACTCCCACGGACAGTGTACGCATTCGTTTTATCGCCGAGGACGCCGGTGACGGGTCTTTAGTAGAAGCAGCGGTGGATGATCTGTTCATCCTGAATGGAATCAATGTGGATATCACTTTCGGGGATTTGAATTTCGATGGTGTTTTGGATGTAACCGATGTCCTGCTCATCGTGGATATGATTTTAGGAGAAGTGACCCCTACCGGACTCCAAAGCTATGTGGCCGACTTGAACGGCGACGGCATTGTCAACATCCTGGACATCCTCGCTCTGGTAAATATAATTATTTTTCAAACGACGAATTAACGAACCTGTTTTCGGTCGGACCCGGATTTTCGGGTTGAGAGATTTATTTGAACTGTATTAGGGCAACCTTGAAACCGAGAAAAGCACTATCCTTATTGGCCTCTTCAGCGATCTCCCGCCCCCGGCTTTTCAAAGCAAGCCTGTCTTTCCGAATCCCGTTATAACGGGATGAGGAATCTACTTCTGCCATTTAAAGTCCGTAAGCAGAGAAACAAAAAACAAGAGCGACTCTCAAGGCTCATCAACAAACATTTGCAAGTATAATACCGACAAAGGACAATGATTTCCAGGGGTGGATTCCTCGGTCGTGCCTTCCTCGGAAAGACAAACCCTGAATTGGCGTATAATTTATGAATGGTTTGAGGTTGAAATGGCCCCCCTCTTTTTCATATCTACCCTTGGCCAATAGAGGGAAAAACATGGTTCCCTATTAGAGCTTCGACTAAAAAGGATTAATCAACACCAGGCGGGCGTAGCTAGTGGGATCTTCGTTGTTCTGCCATTCGTCCCAGGTCTGGGCCTTGCCTAGGGAAAAGATAAGCAGGGGGATTTTCTCCATTTGCAGGGCGAGTTTCAGTTCGTAGCCGGCGGTAACCACCCATTGCCCCGCCGGTTCCCCGGCAGTCCAGGCGTTGCCGTAATCCGAAAGTAAAGCCCCGGAGAGAGAGCCTAAGGTCAAGCCCAGTACGTTAATGGGCAATTTAGGCATCAAAGGAAAGCGGTATTCCAAAGTGCCGAACAGCAGGCGGTCTCCTAGTCGAACCCCTTCCCAACCCCGGGGATTGTAATTCTCCTGGATACCAAAGACACCCTCGTCCATGATTCCCCCGGGAAGATAGAGGTTAGGATCGTTGGAAAGACCTACGTATTCCTGGGCAGGAGGGTCCCCATACATGGACAGTGTTTTCAACCGCAGATAGAGGGCGGTGGGACCGCCGGTGGATATGTTCACAAAACCGTCGGTGGTGACCTTGGTGTAGGTAAAGTCCCCATACAGGTTTTTGTCCACGCGGTTCAACCGGAGCAAAACTCCCTGCCCCTGTTGCGGTAGAACCAGGTTTTGCTTGTGCGGTCTGCGGCTCAGCCAACGGTAAGTGAAAGAGACCACTCCTTCGCGCCCTTCTTCAGGGACTGGCAGATCCAGGAAATCCTCCGGATTGCGAGGAATATATTTTCCGGTAACTTCATCGATGCTGTCCGAGGGCATGGTCACTAAACGGTTCTGGAATGTAAGGGCTACCTGGATCATGTGGTTGGATACCATGGTATTGCCGAAGTTGAAAGGCAGACTTGTGTAGAACTGCCAGCCATCCAACCGTTCATACAGACCGCTGGTGCTCTGGTCGTAGTACCGGAAATTCCACCGTGAGTTGTAAAAGTAGTTGATCCCCCACAGGGGGCCGTGTTGAGCGTTGACATAACTGATTATCACCCAGGGATTAGGGTCTCCCACCCAGGCACCACCGCCACCCAATTCAAAGATGTGCCGCCCCATGGCATCCATGAATACAGTGGTCCCAAAAGCGCCACTTCCGTCTAGGTAAGGAAAGATGAGGGAAGTGACGTGTTTGATATGTCGGGTAAATTGGTAAGGATTGTTGGCTAAAATGGGCACTTCCCGTTGGGGATCCACGTCGGTGAGAGCCAATTCAGGCCCTCGGGTACGCCAGCGGGTGAAGGTCTCCCGCAAAGACAGGGAACGTGTAGTGCTTGTCCGCTGGGGGTTGACCTTCACTAACCGAACCGTGTCTACGTCGGTGAGTGTCCGGGCCAGGATGGTACTGTCTTTGGGGGTCCATTGCACGCCCCAGAGGGCCTCTCCCACGTCCGTATTCTGAACGACATTTCCGGTATTCAGATCTACTGTATGTAGATTGGGCGTTGATCCTCGGTGGGAAGTGAAAGTGAGGGCCTGACCGTCAGGATGCCAAATAGGTAAGTAGTCCACTGCCGGGTCGGTGGTAACACGCGTCAGGGTCCTGGATTCCAATTCTAACAGGTAAATGTCCAGGTTGCCATCGGGGCCGGCCTTGGCGAAGGCAATTCGGCCACCGTCAGGGGACCAACGGGGGGTTAGGATTTGAGTGTCATCTGTGAACTCAGTCAGTTGCTGAAGGTTGCTACCGTCGGGTTTAATTGTGTACAGATTAGACACATTGTTTGCATGAGCCACGAAGACGATCCGCTCCCCATCTGGTGACCAGTCCGGTTGCGTAGCCCGTTGGGAGTGGGTAAGCCAGCGTCCCTTGCCTTTGATAACGTCCATCACGCGCAGGTCCCACACCATGGACTGGTGTTTCCCAAAATGGTACTTGGATAAGACCAATTCTTCTCCACTTGGTGACCAGGCCATGACCGGGTGAAACTGACCGTAGTCCAAGGTCTCCACATCCCATTTGACCTTAGCAGGTTTCTTTTTAGTGGTGTCCTTTTTGCTTTTAAATACTTTTTGCGCTAATTGCTTTATTTTTTCTTCCCACTGTTTACGGCTAGTGTCCTGGGTGGCCACGAAAAGGGAGGCATCCAATTGATCCTTATCATCCCGCCCCAGTAAGGCGATGCGGAAACTGTCCGGGGCAAAGGATACGCTATAGGCTTCTTTAACAGGCAGTGTGGCGGTTTTGCCCACCTCCTCAATGGTCTCCTTCTGGGCCCGGTAGCCGTAGTAATAGGTGTTCATCTGCCGCCGCCAGTCTTCGTTAAACTGCTTCAGGTTAACGCCCGTCACCTTTTTGAACCCCTTATCGAAGTCGAATAGTTTGAGCTTATTGCGGTAGTGAACAAGGTTTACGATGGTGGAATCTCCAAAGCGGTCGGAAAGGTAGAGCAGCTTGGAATACCCGTCATGGTGGGGATCCATTTCGTTGGTTTTGTTCTTCAAAATGTGCCATTTATGGGAGAGATCCGCTCGGTATGGTCTCCAGTGCTCGGTGTAATACTCAGCTGCCCCCTCCACAAACCAGCCGGGCATGCCCGAGTAAAGAAAACTCCATGGTTCGGGAAGCCAGGTCTTGGTGGCGTTAAATAGGAAAATGTGCTGGAGTTCATGGGCTACAACTTGGTAGAGCCATTTCTCATCTTCCAACCAAACAGCCACGTCATTTTGATCTACCCAGATAAAACTCATATTGGTCCACAGGGCGTAACCATTGGTAATCTCGTCTTCGGCTGTGAAGGTGAGGTCGATCTTGGGAATCGTGTCTAATTTCATCTGTTTCAGTAGCGTAGGCCAGACCTGTTCGGCGATAGAAGCCCCGCGCTTGGCCAGTTCTTCGATCCCTTGGTGATAGTGGATATTGAAGTGGGTGGTCTCCAGGGTGTACCATTTGAGTTCGGGGTGGACGCGGCCCGACCAGGTCCAGGTACCCTGAGCCCAAAGGATCGTTGTGAATAGCAGTAGTAGAATAAGTCTCTTTCTCATGGTAGTTGTCCTGTTAATAATCCGGTGAGGAATGGTTATTTCTGTGTGTTAAGGCCTTCTGTTCAACGGGGGTACGCGGTTTTTCCCCGGTGATGAGGTGTACGATACCAAGGGTAAGTTCATGATCTTGAATCTTATGGAATCCGTGGGTTTTCAAGAGGGTGCACAAGTTTTTCGGCTGTGGAAAATAACGGACCGATTCTGACAGATACCGATAGGCATCTGCACGAGGCAAGCGGGTAAAAAGCCAGGGCAGATAGCGGTCGAAGTAGAGACCGTAAAACGTCCGGAAGAGGGGTAGTGTGGGGGTCTGAAATTCCATGATCAGTAAAGTCCCGCCCGGGACTAAGACACGGTAGAACTCAGCAAGTGCCTGGGAGTAGTGGCCTAAGTTCCGGAAGCCAAAGCAAATGGTAATCGCTGAGAATGTGTGGACTGGAAAAGGTAGACTTTCTCCATCCCCCTGCAAGAGAGCGATTGGTTGTTGCTGGTGTTTGGAGAGTTTCTGTTGCGCCTTACGGAGCATAGCCCGGGAGTAATCCAAGGCGATTACTGATGCTTCTGGGTGGTGTTCACGAATGCTCAGGGCCGAATCTCCCGTCCCGGTGGCTACATCCAGTACAGGATGTGATAGATCTCCTGGCAGGTACCGGGCCAGACGTCGACGCCAGTAGCGATCCACGGTAAAGCTCATCAGGTGGTTCATGCGGTCGTAGGTGGGCGCCAGGTCGTCGAACATGCGTTGGACGTACTCCTTTTTTTCTGGCCCCTGGTGGTGGAATTCAGGCAAGGTCAAACCCTAACTGTAGGAGTTTTCCTTTTAAATCCTCGGCATTGGTAAAATGGATCGTATGAAACCCCATGGCACGGGCTTGTTCCACGTTAGCGGGCATATCGTCGATGAACAGGGACGCTTGGGGTGTGGTTCGGGCGCGTTCAAGGGCGATCTGAAAAATCTCTGGTTGGGGTTTTCGGTAGCCCACTTCAAAGGAGTAGACTTTACCCTCTACCGCCTGAAAAAAGGTGTAGCGCCGTTCAGCCTCCTGGAGAATGTGGTTGGGATTAGTATTAGAAAGGAGCCAGACCCGGGCCTGGGTGGTCAATTGGTGGAGCAACTGACTGGACCCATTTTCAGAGCCTAAAAGGAGTCCCCAACCGTGCCAGAAATCTTGCTCCTTTAGCGGGTGCTTCCCGGGGAGTAACTTTCTGATTTCCAGGTAAAATTCGTGATCGGTTAGCTCACCTCGTTCATAGCGGTGATGAGCTTGGTCAAAGATGTTAGTCTGGAGCCATTCCTCGGTGGCCTGGGTGCACTCTCGCCAGTAGCGCAACGTCCGTTCCGGGTGAATATTCAGTAAAACACCCCCGATGTCGAAAAAGACAGTTTTTATCCTATTCCGTTTCATCTTCTCAGCAATCTATTCTCCCTTCCGGCGTTCGTAAAACCCGGGAATTGATTTTTCAACATAGTGACGTAGCCATATTGGGTCAAACCAAAATATTTCCTCCGGCCGGTAGAGGTAATCGGGAAATGCTGCCGTGAAATCAGCCTTTGTTCGTGACACTTTCACGGAATCCAGCATACCGTCGCGAGTGCGGTAAAGGTCCTCGATGGTCACCAAAGCCGATAGAGGTTGGGGCTTTAAACCGGTTAAGGGATACAGGTAAACGTTCGATACTTCGGTAAAGAGCGTTTTGTCAGCGGAAACCACGGTGGTAATCTGTTTGGCTAAATTGAATTGTTGTTTCTGCTTGGGAGTTTGTAAAACAATGACGTAGATCTGAACTGATAGGGAAAAGAGGATGAATAGGTCAAGCGCTCTGAAGGGAAGGGTGGAGGGACGATTCAGTTTCACAAGGTCCTGGAGTAAGCTCAACCAGGCGGGAAGCAGAAATAGAAAATAGTGGCCGTAATACCGTTGGCCAATGGCAATGGCCATAACACCGGCTAAGGTGAAATACGCTGATCGCCGGGAGAGGGTTTTGGTAAAGCCTAAATATACAGCCAGGAAGAGAGGTAGGAACCTAGGGAGTATTTTTACCAACTGAGTGAAATCCTTAGGCAGGAGGTTCTCCCACAATGCTTTTTGATGTACGTAAGTGAGGTTATACCTTAAAACCTGCCCGTAGGGGGTGAGGATTCCGGCCATGGTGTAAAAAGTGAGAGTAAGGATCAAGCCGCTCCCCAGGCCGAGAAAGTATTGAAGACGGGCGCTCCTTCGAGGGGGGAAGAACAAGGGGAATAGGAAAAACACAACAAATGGTTCTTTGCACCAGACACTTAAGACCATGACTACTCCCGCCAGGAAGGCCTGTCGCCGTTGGTACAATAGGAGGGATCCCAAAACGACAATGGATCCGTAAAACTCTGTCATTCCACCATATTCATAAGTGGAGGGGAAAAAGGCGAAGGCCCCGAATGCAATTAGAAAATAGAGTCTTGTTTTCGTTTTTGTGTTTGCTAATGCCCGCCAGACGATGAGTAGCAACAAAACGTTCGAGACAGCCTCCAGGAAGTGCCAACCTCCCACTCCAGAAAAGAGACTTACTTTGAGTTCGTTCCACAGGTAGATACCTGGCGGTTTGTTGTCATAGAAGTCAAGGTACAGGCGCTTTCCATGATGGAGGAGCCAGCCTCCTGTGAGAAAAACACCCTGATCCAGAAAGATGGGGAAGAAGAAAATCCCGATTACAAAGATCAAACTGGCACCGACAACAAACCGTTGGTCGGCAATGATTTGGTGCAACCGGTTCAGCATCGCGGTGGCAAAATGATTAGAGTAATTAATGGGTTGGGCCGAGTCCGCAAACGTAAATCTGTGAGGAACTATTGGCGTTCATGGGGTGACCTTCATAGTCGCCTAATTTTTGGTGAATTACAAAACCAGCTTCCATTAAAACCCGGTCCATGGTGTCCGGGTAGAGGATGTGCATATCGAATTCATATTCCTCGGTCTGGCCTTCCCGGGTGTAGTGAAAATACCAATCGAGGTGATTGATTTGCGTTTCGGGATCGTAGGTGTTGGTTTCATCCACGGTACAGGGTCCCCTGGTGGGATGTTCGAATTCCATGACGTACACTTTTTTCCCTTCCTCACGGAACAAGAACAGGGGATTGGGGACGAAAATATCGATGAGAAAGCGCCCCGAATTGCTCAGGTGTTTCCGAACACAAGTTAGGCAGGCTTGAATATCCTCTTCGGTGTAGAGGTGCAGGAACGAATTGAAGCCAATAAAAATGAACTGGAACCGCTGTCCCAAGTGGAAATTGCGCATGTCGCCCTGGATCATCTGGCCCCGGGGATGGAAAGGGGCCAATTTCTGTTTGGCCCAGGCCACGTATGCGGCACTCTGTTCCACACCGGTATACTGATGTCCCCGTTCCAAAATGGGAATAGCTAGTCGACCTGTCCCTGCAGCCAGTTCTAGGACCGGGTCACCCACGGTGTCGGCCCAGCTGGCAATAAATTCTAAATCGTCAGTTTTCCACCAGTGGGCAGCATCGTAAAGTTCCGGGTCGCTATAGATGTCCTGCGCCAAACGAATGTTGTAAGGGGGATTCCGGGTTTAACCGACGCTCACTAATTCCTTGGTGGTCTGGTTCAGGATTTCACACCCTTCGTCAGTAACGATTACGTCATCTTCAATGCGAATCCCTCCCCATTGGGGGTCATAAATCCCCGGCTCAATGGTGACGACGTAGTGTGCTTTGAGCACGTCTTTGCTCTGCTGACTTAAGCGGGGCATGGTGTGGATTTCCAGGCCCAAACCGTGGCCCGTGGAATGGCTGAAATATTTACCGTAACCCTGTTCTTGGATGTAGTTCCGCACGGCGGTATCCACCTCCTTACATGTTAGCCCAGCACGGACAGTTTTACACCCCACTTCCTGGGCGGCCTTAACCACGTCGTACAGTTCCCTGTGCCGGGTTGTGGGTTCCCCCAGTAAGGGCGTGCGGGTCATGTCTGCATGGTAACCATCCAAGCGGGCCGCAGCATCGATGACGATGAAATCCCCTTCCTGAAAGGGACGGTCGGAGGGAACGGCATGGGGTAGGGCACCGTTGGGGCCTCCCGCCACGATGGGCGGATAGGCATCGCCATCGGCATATTCCCGGTAAAGCATGCTGAGGCGATTTGCGATATCCTTTTCCGTAACACCCACTTTAATGAGCGGTAATATTTCTTCATAAACCTGATCGGTAACGGCTACTGCTTCCCGAATGAGCTCCAGTTCCGAAGGTTCCTTCACCGCGGCAATTCCCTCTACCAGGCGGGTGGTGGGCTCCCAGGTTACCGTGGGAAATAGTTCTTTTAGCCGCTGAAATAAATTCACACTGACAAAGTCCCCCTCCACGCCTATTTTTACATCCCGCGGAACGAGTCCCAGCTTCTTAGCCTGCTCAACGTGAGGTGCACTGTCCACATGAATAGTGAAACCCTGGACTTCCTGACGGGACTGGTCCTGGTAACGACCATCGGTGAAGAAATGATTTTCTTTTGGTAAGAGAAGGCAGGTGGCGGCGGAACCAGTGAAGCCACTAAGATAGCGGATATTGGTTAAATTGGTCACCAGCAGGCCTTCCAGGCCTTGCTGGATCACGGTTTCTAAGAGTTTTTCTTGGCGCCGTGAGTAGGCGTGAGTACTCATGTTATTTCCTTGAGATGTGGGGTTATTCGGGCAGGTGTAGTTCGTCTTTGATAGCCTGTCGCTCTTGGGCAATGCGTTGGGGGTCCTCACCCTTGGACTCTAACACCTTCAGCACTTCCAGAGCTTGATAGTGTAGCCCTTGGTTGCGAAGGACCGCTACCATGGTAAAGGTCGCCAGACGGGGACTGATGTGGTAGGTTTCCGTCGATCCCGCTGGAGGTTCCTTGGGTTCTGCCGAGGGAGGTGTTTGGATGGTTTTGGATGAGGGCGCCTGGGGCTCGGCAGTTGCCGTATCCGTTGCAGCAGGCGTCTTTGCCGCTGCCTGCTTGATTCGTTCCTGAGCAGTGGGATGCGTAGGGTCTAGAGCTATGACCCGTTTCCAGCTCTCGGTGACGGTGGTGTCAGCCCGGCCTAATTGTTCCTGTACCTGAGCCAGTTCTACTGCAGCCGAGAGATGCGGCACCCCCGTCTGGAGAACGAACTTCAAGGCTTTCTCAGCTTCTTTCAAATTTCCTTCAGCCAGGGCCACCTTGGCCAAAAGATAATGACCCTCGGGATGGTGCGGATGGTAACCTAACCCTATCTGGCACACTTTTCTTGCCCGGCGTAGGTCGTTATTCTGGAAGTAGAGATCAGCCAGGACCGGGAAGAGCTCCGTGTCCAGGTGATCGGCGAAGTACCACTCCAATTCGCTGAGGTTCCTCAGGTCCACGTGAGACTACCGCCTGTTTTCAGCCACCCATTGGGTGATGTAATCGATGGTTTCCTGCACGGGAGTGCCGGGACCGAACAATTTCCCTACACCCATCTTTTGCAGGGTTTCCATGTCCTTTTGAGGAATGATCCCACCCCCCGTGAGGAGTACATCGTCCAACCCCTTTTCACGCATGAGTTCCAGGACTCGGGGGAAAACGGTCATGTGGGCTCCCGAGAGGATGGAAAGGGCGATGACATCCACATCTTCCTGGAGTGCGGCAGAGACGATCATTTCCGGTGTTTGTCGCAATCCCAGGTAAATGACTTCCATACCTGCATCGCGATAGGCCGCGGCCAGGACCTTGATTCCCCGGTCGTGACCGTCCAAACCCGGTTTGGCCATAAGGAT
>CAZBEL010000029.1:0-11740 GCA_964490885.1 uncultured bacterium | reverse complement strand
GTACGGCAGCGCTGGAAACGGCGTTGTTTGCTCCCGCATTTGGAAAGAGAATGGAAATAAAAACGTATCCTATTGCTGCTCTGGAACCGGAGCCCGTTTCGCGGGCCCGTCCTTTTCTATATGATCGTCATGGCCGCACTTTCGACTACCTCCGCGTCGCCCTGAATGAGACATGCAACTTGCGGTGTCTCTACTGCATGCCTGAGCAGGGAATTCGCTTTCGGCCCTCTGAAGAGCTGTTAACCACTCTGGAAATCATCAGGATTGTCCAGGTAGCCGCCAGCCTGGGAGTGACCAAGGTTCGTTACACCGGTGGCGAACCCCTTCTGAAACAAAATTTAAACACGTTAGTGCAAGCTGCGGTCCAAACCCCAGGAATTGAGTCCGTTCACATTACCACGAATGGGTTGCAGTTAGCGAAAAGAATTAAGACCTTAAAACGGGCTGGTCTCTCGGGAGTGAACCTTAGCCTGGATACGCTTGATCGGGAGAAATATGCTTTTATCACCCGCCGGGATAAACTCCCTCTGGCACTGGAAGGGCTTCAAGCTGCTCTGGATCAGAAAATCAGCGTCAAGGTCAACGTGGTGGCGCTCCGGGGATTCAATGACGATGAATTACCGGAATTTGTGGAAATGACCCGCCTACAACCCGTCACCGTGCGGTTTATTGAACTCATGCCTTTCGACGCCCACCAAATCTGGAAAACAGGAAAATTTTACTCTTACACTCATATCCTTGAGGATCTTCACAGACTCTACCCAACCTTGAAACCAGTCGAAGGAAGCAAAACTGAACAATCTATTTTTCAGGTACCGGGTTATTGTGGCAAGGTGGCCGTCATTCCTGCTTATAGTCGGAGCCTTTGTGGCACCTGTAATCGCATCCGGATTACCGCCGATGGAAAGATCCGCAACTGTCTCTATGCCACTAAAGAATACAACTTGCGCACGTTTTTACGGGAAGGTAGGACGGATGCAGATTTGGCGGACTTATTGAAAGAGGCCATGTGGCACAAACCCAAGGATGGCTGGAGTGCCCAGAATAAGGGCACTCCCTTGCGAGAAAGTATGACCCAGATCGGAGGTTAAGGATGACCACGAAGAATCAAAAGTTCAGTCATTTAGACGAAAAAGGTCGCGTAAGAATGGTGGATGTAACAGCGAAGATCCCTACGGTTAGAGTGGCCACAGCACAGGGGGAAATCACCCTATTGCCAGAGACCCTCCAGGCCATTCAAGACCATGAACTTCCTAAAGGAAATGTGCTAACCACTGCTAAGTTGGCAGGAATTCAAGCGGCCAAAAAGACAGCCGAGTTCATCCCTCTCTGCCACCCCCTACCCCTTTCGTGGATTGACCTTGAGTTTGCAGTCGGTTCGGATCATATCTTGATCCGGTCCACCGTAAAAACCCAGGCTGGCACCGGCGTGGAAATGGAAGCCCTTACGGCCGTTACCGTTGCGGCGCTCACCATTTACGATATGTGTAAGGCAGTAGATCAATCTATGATGATCCAAGGGATTAGATTAATTGAAAAGTCTGGTGGGAAAACCGATTTTGCCACAGAATACCGTCCCAGAGTTGGTGTGATCACCTTGAGTGATCGTCTTTCTGCGGGTGAAGGAACTGACAAATCCGGGGTGATTCTTCAGGAAGGTTTTAGAGCAGCCGGTTGTATTGTGGAACATTATGCCTTGTTACCGGATGGATCCGAACAGTTGGAATTGACTATTCAGTCATGGATTAAGGAGGGGGTGGAGTTAATTCTCACCACAGGTGGTACGGGATTGGGCCCTCGTGACCTTACTATTTCTCAAATTGAAAAACTAGTTGAGTCCCGTCTGACAGGTGTGGAACAGGCACTTCACGCCTACGGTCGCAACCAGGTTAAAACGGCCATGCTGTCCCGATTATTAGCAGGGACCATCGGACAAGCAATTATTATTTGTTTGCCGGGAAGCCCCGGCGCAGTAAAAGATGCCCTGGCAGTCCTGATTCCCACCATCTTCCACGCAGGGGAGATCATGAAAGGCGGTCATCACTAATGGAGTGGCTACTGCCAGTTTTATTTTTCTTTGTTGCTCTACTGTATTCCAGTGTGGGATTGGGCGGTGGGTCCGCTTATACTGCGCTCATGGCCATTACCGGCGTTAGTTATCGTTTAATCCCCACCACCTCTCTGACTTTGAATTTAGTGGTCACATCTTTGGGCGTGTTTCACTTCTGGCGTAATGGGTATGGCAGACTGAGACTCGTTTTTCCGTTTTTAATTACTTCCGTTCCTATGGCCTACTTGTCTGGATCATTGCATCTTTCCCAAGCCGTTTTTCTTGCCTTGCTATTAGTAACCCTTATTTTAGTGGCGGTACGCATCTATTTTTTTAATCGATTACAATTTTCTACTACTTTAGAAGGCACCACTCGCTGGCTGGTGATTTTGACTCTTGGCGCCCTTTTGGGGTTCGTAGCCGGTGCAGTGGGAATTGGGGGCGGTATATACTTAGTACCGCTTTTGATCATGTTTCAATTAGCCTCGGAGAAAGAAGCCGCCGCTACCGGGGCCATCTTTATTTGGGTCAATTCATTAGCCGGGATCGTAGCCCGCTTCCAGCAGGGGGCCTACGACCTCGCTTTTATGCTACCGCTTCTTGTGGCGGTGATCTTAGGAGGGTTTCTCGGTTCCTACACTGGCGCCGTCCGTTTCCGACCCCAAACGATTCAAAAGGTCATAGGGGTTGTGATTATTATTGCCATCGTCATGCTGGGGAGGCGCCTAATATGATATCAGTGATAGAGGCGAAACGGATTATTTATGAGCGTATCCCCTCTCCTGGTAAGGTACGGGTTAACCTAGCGGAAGCCTCGGGTCATATTCTGGCCGAGAAGGTGTGCTCTCCCTTTCCCATGCCCCGTTTTGACAATTCGGCTATGGATGGATTTGCCGTGCGAGCCCAGGATACAGAAACCGCCCGTGAGGGAAACCCTGTGAGCTTGACTTTAGCCGGTATCGTCCCTGCCGGTACGCAGGAGAGTTTAACTGTCGGTCCTAGGCAATGCGCCCAAATAATGACTGGGGCACCGCTGCCTCCCGGCGCTGATGCCGTGGTAAAGGTGGAAGATACTAGCGGATTTGAGGATGAGACTACAGTACAGGTTTATTCAAGCGTGAACCCTGGCGAAAACGTGCGCTTTAAGGGAGAAGAGATTGCCAAAGGAACCCCCTTATTGAGTGCAGGGACTAGGCTAACAGCGGCTGAAATAGGAGTTCTTGCCACCTTTGGCCTTGCTCAAGTGGAAGTCGCTCCTGCGGTACGGATGGCCATACTCATCACCGGGGACGAACTGCAGTTGCCGGGGCAGAAATTGGGCCCTGGCCAGATTTACAACTCGAATTTACCGGTGCTTGTGGAGTTATCCCGGCAAGCGGGGACCGAGATTTTAACACAACGCTGGCTGCCCGATGATCAAAAAACATTAAGAGAGTCGCTACAGAAAGCCCTTGAGACCTGCGATGTGATCGTTACTAGTGGAGGCATCTCCATGGGGCGGTTTGACTTTTTACGTGAAATCTTGACGTCGCTTGGGGTGCAAGAACATATTTGGAAAGTGGCACAAAAACCGGGAAAGCCATTGTATTTCGGCACCCGGGGGAACGTCCTGGTGTTCGGCCTGCCAGGGAACCCTGTGTCTGCCTTTATTGGTTTTATGATCTGGGTCTGGCCGGTGTTGGAAAAGATGCAGGGCAAAGAACCCGATCCATTCATTGAGGTAATACTTACCGCTCCTTTCCCCAGGGATAAATCGAAACATCGGTTTTTATTTGGGAAAGTTCACGCCGAGTACGGAAGGTTAGTCGGCCAGCCTACCGAAAAAGTGGGCTCCCACATGTTAACCTCTTCTCTGAAGGCCAACGCTATTTTAATGGCTGAGCCGGGGAAGGAATCCTTATCATCGGGTAAAACGATCGAAGCCTTCTTATTGCCCTGGGGAACTTTGGACTAAACCATGATTTTGCAACCCGAAGAACTACAAAAGTGGATCCAGGAAGGTCGGCCTTTTACGGTGGTAGATCTTCGTACCGAAGAACAGCGACTACAATGTCCGTTGCAGGGTCTCGTGTCTTTAACTGGACATACGGACGATATTCCATCGACGGGTAATAAACCCGTTGTACTCGTTTGTCAGTTTGGGATCATTACTGAAGAACTCATTGCTGAGAGGAAATTAAAGAATACTTTCAGTCTACTGGGAGGTGCCCAGGCCTGGAATGAGTTTTATCAAGCACGGATAGATTTGAGTCGTTGGTCCCGGCAGATGGTGCTGCCAGAATTAGGCGTGACCGGCCAGCAAAAACTGCAAGAGGCGACGGTGGCAGTTGTTGGATTGGGAGGCTTGGGTTGTTCCGCTGCCTTGACCCTGGCGGCTGCCGGTATCGGGAAATTGATTTTGATCGATGGCGACCAGGTGGAAGTCTCAAACTTGCACCGTCAGATTCTCTACCGGGAGGAAGACCAGGGAAAGAACAAAGTGATGATTGTAGCTGAACGCCTCAAGACGATCAATTCGAAGTTAGAAACAATTGTCTATCCGTATTATTTGGACGAGGATAATGCCGAAGAGATGTTAAACAAAGCGAATGTCATCGTGGACGCCACGGACAATATTCGGGCCCGTCGGACCCTGGATCGAGTTTCGCGCCGCCAGGGTAGCCCCTTAGTATATGGGGGGCTCTATCGTTTCGAGGGACAGGTAGCGGTATTAAATTTGAATGGCAGTCCCAGCTATGAGGAGGTTTTTCCGGATGGGGGAGAGGATGGTAGCTGTGAAGGGAGGGGAGTGTTAGGAATGTTGCCAGCCATTATCGGGAATATTCAAGCGCTGGAAGCAGTAAAAATCCTTGCTGACATAACTCCCAATTTGTCTGGGAAATTGCTTCTATATGATGGACTAACCCAAACGATGGAGACTATTGATCTTGTCTGAGTGCGAGAAGGAATGATATGAAAGAGGAAAAAGTACAGATTACGATTAAATGTTTTTCGGTGGTGAAGTACATTTTGGGCGAGTCTAAGATTGTCCTGGAAGTGCCTCTAGGAACTACCACCAGCGATGTGGAGGCCCTACTCCGGGAACGGGCCCAGGGTAAGCTTGATGATGTCCCTTTCAGAACGGCAGTGAACCGTGCCTATTGTGCCCATCCGGTGGAATTGCATGACGGGGATGAAGTTGCCTTCATTCCCCCTGTGCAGGGAGGGTGATGTGATCATTACCGAGCTAGTCACGGGACCGATTGATCCTTTCCCTAGCCCTGATGATCGTACTACGGAAGGTGCCGAGATTCGATTTAATGGGCGAGTGCGGGGGACGGAAAATGGTCAATCCATTAAAGCTTTACAATATGAGTATTATCCAGGAATGACGGAGCACGAGTTGCGCCAGATTGCCGAGGAAGCGTGCGCGAAATTTTCCCTGGCAGATTTATGGTGCCGGCATCGGATGGGCACTGTGAAGGTGGGGGAAGTCGCTATTCAGATCGTGATCTGGTCTGCCCATCGCCAGGCCGGGTTACAGGCATTGGATTGGTTTTTAAACGCTTTGAAAACGCGTGTTCCCATCTGGAAGTGGGTCGTGACTCCCGAAGGTGCCACCATTCCCAGCGGAGCTTCTATTTAACGTTATTCTGCCTCCAGTATAAATTGTTGAGGTGACGTAACTTTAGGTTCCACTATGGTCACCGCAAAGCATAAGTTATTAGTAGACATCATCTACTGGGTCACCCGCACGCGATGGTTGTTTATTGCCTTTCTCTTCGGGGGCCTCCTGCTATTTTTCCCTCCCCCGGCAGGGCTGTCCGCAGAGGGCTACCGGTTATTGATCATTATCCTCGTAACACTGGTTTTGATCATCAAAGAACCAATTCCCCTCCCGGCGGTGGCCTTTTTGGTTGTTGTTCTTCAAGTGTATTTAGGAGTTAGTAGCGCCAATGAAGTGGCCAAGGCATTTATGAGCGATGCCGTCTTTTTTATCATGGGTTCTTTAATGTTAGCCGTGGCGATTGTCCACCAAGGGTGGGATGCTCGTATTGCGTTGGGCATTACTATTCTCACGGGGAATAAGACGATTTGGCTTACCTTAGGTTTAATAATACTTTCGGTTGTCCTTGCTTCCTTCATTGGGCAACATACCGTTGTAGCCCTGATGTTACCCATTGCTATGTCACTTATTCGCTTTACTAACCCCGATACAAAAAAAGTGGCTAACTTGGCGGCCTTGCTCCTTTTTTCCATTGCTTATGGCAGTATTATTGGGTCCATGGGTACTCCTTCGGGTGGTGGTCGCAATGCCATTATGTTGGGTTATTGGAAGGAGTTCGGAGCACCGACAGTAACCTATTTAGATTGGATGGTCCATGTTTACCCCCTGGTCCTAATTCAGATTCCGTTTTTATTACTGGTATTATGGAAATCGTATCGGCCCGAGGTTATGCGCCTGGATAGTAGTCTCCGGAAATTGCGAGTCCAGGTCGGACGGGCGGGGAAGATAACGTATCAAGATATTCTTTCGGCCAGTATCTTTTTCCTGGTCTTCTTAGGATGGGTCTTTTTCTCCGATACCCTCGGTTTGGGAATTATTGCGTTAACAGGTGTTATTTTGTACTTAGCAACGGGATTGATTCGCTGGGAGGTCATGGCCCGGCATGTGAACTGGGGGGTGGTGCTCCTGTTCGGTGCCATGATTTCTCTGGGGGTACAAATTAAAAATACCGGCGCTGCTTTCTGGTTAGCTCAGAAAATCATTTATGTTTTTGGCTCGGGCATAGAAAGCCTATCCATCGTCTCGGATATCCTAGTATTAACCATAACCGGGTTATTTGCCAATGTGGTTTCCAGTTCGGCGACGGTGGCGGTGCTTGGCCCGGTCAATTTGAATCTACCAGGGGATGCCCTGCATTTAGGCTACATGACCGCCATCGCCTCAGCCTTTGGGTTTCTAACGGTTGCTGCTGCACCGGCGTGTACCATTATCTATGCCAGTGGTCTGCTGAAAGGAAGGGATTTTCTAAGAGTGGGCTGGAAAATAGGTTTATTAACCCTGCTGCTTACCCTTATTTACGTGAATACTTATTGGAGACTATTACCATGGTAAAAGGCTTTGAAAACAGACCGCGGAAAGGATCAAGTCTTCAAAACAAGGCATCCTTGGACCCCTCTAGGACGAGGAATAAACGAGTTGCCAGATTATCAAGCAGCAGTGGGAATGTTCCGTCAACAATGTTAACTTTTTACTAGTCATGAAATTTTTAATCGCCGTCGGGAGTCGAACTTATTCTGAACCCACCTTGCGGGTTGGGATGCAGATTGCTAAGGCTTTTCAGGCCTCGGCTACAATTGTGTACGTGGGTGAAAAAATCAGCAAGTATATGGTGGGACATATTCAGTTGGCCCATGAGCGATTAGAGGAGTGGGATTTTAAGCGTCCCGGTGTGGAGGTTTTGGAATGGGCCTTTCACTTCCTGGCAGAAAACGGTTACATTACTCCATTGACCATTGAGACTGGTTTTCGGCAAAATAAATTGGTAGATCAGGGTACGCGAGCAGAGCTCTACCTTCAGGGGACAGTCTGTTCGGAGGTAAATTTGATTTTACGGAATGGAGATATTATATCCGAGCTTCGTGAGGAAGTTGCTAGGGAGCACTATGATGTTACCATCATAGGGGGTAGTCAAAAACGACGCATGGGCCATGACCTCATTCAATTCATCGGAAGTTCAATTTTTGTAGTTAACAATTTCCAGCCCGATGAGAAATACCGGTTGCTTATAGCCGTAGACGATTCACCAGGTACCAATAAGGCCATAAAGTTCGGGGCGCGGATCGCCCATGAACTGGGAATGGAAGTCACGCTCTTAACGGTTTCTAAAAAAGATTATTTCGGTAAAGGGTACCGTGGGGCTGCTAATCGGGCGGCAAAATTCATGCGCCGGGCTGGAGTGACCCACGAGAATCTATTTAAGGTGGGTGACCCCGCTACGGTGATCAAAGCGACCGCAGGAAAAAATTCCATCATTGTCATGGGCGCTTCGCGAAAACATCCCTTGGCAAAATTCTTTACCGGTAGCAAACCTTTAAAGGTAATGGAGGATTGCTATTGCCCGGTGCTAATTGTGAAATAAGGTTCAATTAAAATAGAATAGCCTGATGTTTCGGTAAAATATTTTTTAAGGGTAGGAGGGTGATCAATCAAAGTTCGATAATTGGTTTCTGGGTTAATGGGAAATCAAAATAGTAATCATTATTATTATTGTTTTATAGTTTGTTTCACTGTAATTTCTAACTAGAAAGCAAGCAATCATGCGATACAGTAAACAACGTGAAGAGATATTAAACATTGTACGCGGTGCCATGAATCACCCCACAGCAGATTGGGTTTATGAACAAGCCCGCAAAACAATGCCTAATGTAAGTTTGGGTACAGTCTATCGCAACTTGGGGCAGTTATCAGCTCAACATATGATTCATTCTTTCCAGTATAAAGGAATTGTACATTACGATGGCAACATTGAACAACATGGGCACTTTGCCTGTGAGCAATGTGGCCGGATTTATGACGTTACACTCCCTTTCCAACAGATTGTTTCGGAAATAGAGACATCTATTGATCATCAAGTCACCGACTACCAATTCCATTTAGTCGGTATCTGTAAAACCTGTAAAACTAAAATAAACTAAGGGGTACAAATCATGTTAGTAACCAAACCTGCTCCGGACTTCACGCAAACTGCGGTTATGCCGGATAATACCTTCAAGGACATTACCCTATCCGACTATCGTGGGAAGAAAGTGGTGCTGTTCTTCTATCCACTGGACTTCACGTTCGTCTGTCCCACGGAGATCATCGCATTCGATCATCGCTTAAAGGAGTTTGAAAAGCGCAATGTCCAGGTCTTGGGATGCTCCATCGATTCCAAATTTTCCCATTGGGCTTGGAAGAATACGGACGTGAAAGAGGGAGGCATTGGGAACGTCCAGTTTCCTCTCATTGCCGATATTGATAAATCTATTGCCAGGGCCTACGACGTCCTCATAGGTGCTGAGAAAGCTACCATTCTCACCGATGAGGAGGAGTACGATTCTACGGTAGGTGGAGATGTGGCTTTGCGCGGCTCCTTTCTCATTGACGAAGAGGGAATCGTCCGTCATGCCGTTATCAACGATTTACCTTTAGGGCGGAATATTGATGAAATGTTACGGATGATCGATGCCCTTGCATTCAACCAGGAACACGGAGAAGTTTGTCCAGCTGGATGGCATGAAGGCGAAGAAGGCATGGCAGAAAGTGCTGAAGGCGTTGCCAGTTATCTGGCTAAAAAAGCCGACGAGTTATAATCGTAATCAGGAGCCTGTTGCCAAGAGCAACAGGCTCCGACTAACTTAATTCACTACTCTTGTAAGAAAGGAGAATGTTTATGAGACATGAATTACCAAAACTACCTTACGCTTTAGATGCTTTGGAACCATACATTTCCCGGGAAACTTTAGAATATCATTATGGGAAACACCACCAAGCTTATGTGAATAATTTAAACAATCTTATCCAGGGAACTGAATTTGAGGATGCTTCCCTAGAGGAGATCATTAAAAGTGCTTCAGGCGGCTTATTCAACAACGCTGCCCAGGTGTGGAACCACTCCTTTTACTGGAATTGTCTTAGCCCCAATGGTGGAGGTGAGCCTACGGGAAAGCTAGGGGAGAGCATCCAGAAATCATTTGGTTCCTTTGAAAAGTTCAAGGCCGTATTTACGAAATCAGCTGTTACTAATTTTGGTTCGGGCTGGACTTGGTTAACCCAGAGTGACGATGGAAAACTGGAAATTGTGAATACAGGGAATGCCCACACACCCTTGGTGAGTAGGATAAACTCCCTCCTCACCATTGATGTCTGGGAACACGCCTATTACATCGATTATCGGAATGCTCGTCCTAAATATGTGGAAGCTTTCTGGAATCTGGTCAACTGGGAGTTCGTGGCTTCGAATTTGAAGTAGAACTACTTTGAATTTGTAATGAAAAGCCCCTTACGAGGGGCTTTTTGTTTTCTGAAAAAAAAGAATCCATTGGATAATATTTAATAAGTGAAATTTTCTTAGCTAAGGGATACTAAAATTCTTGCATTTCAGACAAAATACTCTTTAATATGAATTCGTTCTATGAGGCTGTTGTCAAAGACATGTATCTATGGAATCCGAGCGGCTTTATATCTCGCCTCCCTGGAGCCGGAGAAGGCGTATATTCCCATCCGCCAAATATCAGAGTATTTACAACTCTCTTTTCATTTCCTTACTAAAATATTTCAGATCTTGACCAATCACGACATTGTTATTTCTTACCGGGGTCCCAATGGTGGCGTCTCATTGGCCAAGCCTGCAAATGAAATAAAATTGATAGACGTCATACTAGCGATAGAGGGAGAGGAATTTTTTACTGGCTGTGTTTTGGCCTTACCAAGTTGTAATGAAGAGGAGCCCTGCCCGTTACATAAATACTGGAGTGCGACGCGGGATAGCCTTAAGTCCATTTTCGAAGAAACTACCCTGGCAGAACTGAAAGATAGGATCGAGACGGAAGGGTTACGTTTGGTGTCAGGTTTAGCTTGATAGTGCCCATGAAATCAAAACAAGATTAGAAGACCATGAAAAACCGACTTATCGTACAACTATTCTTAACCGGATTACTTAGCTCTACACTGGTGTTCGGACAGAGCGAGGGTGAGCGGCTATTTAAACAAGTTTGTTTTACTTGCCATACTATTGGACGAGGCCGGCTCATCGGTCCTGATCTGGCAAACGTTCAGAACCGCCGCCCGGAGGATTGGATCATCCAATTCGTCCAATCCTCACAAACGGTCATTAAAAGTGGTGATGCTTACGCCAACACACTGTTTAACCAATACAATAAGCTGATCATGCCGGACAATAAGTTCAGCGCCGATCAAATCCGGGCGATTCTTGCATATATTGCAGAAAATAGTCCTGAAGAGACGGTTATCGCTGGCGGAACGGTAAACGGGACCGCTGGAGTAAGTATCTCTGCTGCACCTGCCATTCCCGCACCCGCACCGGGGCGACCCTTGAGCCAGGCCACCCAGGAAAATATTGAAACTGGGAAAAAGCTGTTCTCAGGTGGACTTCGGCTCACGAACCAGGGGCCCACGTGTAATTCTTGCCATCATGTGAAGAACAACTCCCTCGTGGCTGGGGGTGCGCTAGCCAAAGACTTAACAGCAGCGTTCACTCGACTCAACGAAGCAGGGGTGAAGGCTATCCTTTCCAACCCTCCCTTTCCCGCTATGCGACAGGCCTATTTAAACAAACCTTTGACCGAGGATGAGGTGTTCAATCTGGCGGCTTTTTTACAGCATGCAGATAAGGTTCAAACCACCCAAAGTGCCGTTAATTATGGCGGGATTCTGTTTTTCTCCGGCGTCGGCGGGGTGCTGTTATTGTTAATTCTATTTGGAGGGATATGGTCTCACCGTAAGAAAAGTAGTGTAAACCAGATGATTTACGAGCGACAACTAAAAACCACTAATTCAAAACTGGATAATAATTATGAGCTGGATTGAAGACGTTTTATCGCCTCAGACCCGTCAGTGGGAAGAGTTTTACCGCAATCGCTTTCAGCATGACCGCGTTCACCGCAGCACCCATGGTGTAAACTGCACTGGGGGGTGTTCCTGGC
>CAZBEL010000028.1:0-12020 GCA_964490885.1 uncultured bacterium | reverse complement strand
TTATGCATGTTAAAAAATACAGCATATCCTTAATATTTCAAATTGGAATTAGGATTTATGCCCCCTGCTGTGTGGGTACTTTCAGTTGACTTCTACGACGAATAGGGAATAACTTTGCGCCCCAAAATTTAAGGACTCAATTCATGGATAGACATCCCCAACAGATCAAACGACACCGCCAGGACGAAACCCGGCGGACCCGGAATATGGCGCATATTTCGTCTTTGCGTACAGCGGTCAAAAAAGTTTTAGAAGCCCCCGATGCCGCCACCGCCGAACCGTTGTATAAACAAGCAGTAAAAATTATCGATAAAACAGCTAGTAAAGGGTACATTCACAAGAATACTGCCGCCCGCCGTAAGGCCCGGATCAGCCGTTATTTAAATACTTTACAGTCCCAATCTAATTAGCCTCCCCTTTTTGCAACTATCGTTCTGAAACCTGGTAGTTAGGTGCCTCCTTCACGATACGCACTTCGTGGGGGTGGCTTTCTTTTATACCGGCAGCCGTAATCTGTACAAATTCCGCTTTTTGCTGGAATTCGGGGATCGTCTTCACACCACAATACCCCATTGCAGCGCGTAAACCACCCAACAATTGGTGAATTGTATTACGTACTGCCCCACGGTACGGCACCATTCCTTCGATCCCTTCTGGAACTAATTTCGTAGGCTCGGCCCCCTCTTGGAAATAACGGTCCCCACTCCCACTCCGCATAGCACCCAAGGAACCCATGCCGCGATAAGCTTTATATTGACGACCTTCGTATAGAATAGTCTCACCAGGACTCTCATCCATTCCCGCCAAGAGGCTGCCGAGCATCACGACCTGGGCACCAGCGGCCAAAGCTTTCGCCATATCGCCGCTATACCGGATACCACCATCAGCGATGACGGGAATGTCGTCTTTCTGCGCTTCATCCACACAATTCATAACCGATGTTAATTGAGGAACCCCTACCCCGGCAATGATGCGTGTGGTGCAACTGGCGCCGGCCCCAATGCCTACCTTAACGGCATCAACCCCGGCATCGATCAAGGCGCGGGTGGCGGAGGCAGTCGCCACATTCCCTGCGATGAGACACACATCCGAAGATAAACTCTTGCGCAAAGCAGTTATGGTGCGCAATACACCGGCTGAATGTCCATGAGCTGTATCGATCACGATGACATCCACATTTGCTTCGGCCAAAGCCTGGGCCCGTTCCACTGCATCGGCACTCACCCCCACCGCCGCACCCACGCGGAGTCGCCCACGATTGTCTTTACAGGCATAGGGAAAATCCTCTTTCTTTTGAATATCTTTCACGGTGATGAGTCCTGCCAGGGAGCCATCTTCCTCTACGACCAATAGCTTCTCAATGCGATGTTCTTGCAAAATTTCTTTGGCCTTTTCCAGGGTCGTTCCCACAGGGACAGTAACTAAATTGTCTTTCGTCATTCGGTGACGAACTAACAACTGGGTGTCCTTTTCAAAGCGAATATCCCGGTTCGTAATGATCCCCACTAATTTGCCACCATCTACCACCGGCAATCCGCTGATGTGATAGCGATCCATGAGTTCCCGAGCTTCAGTAATCGTTCCTTCAGGGGTCATGGTGATGGGATTCATGATCATGCCACTTTCGGAACGTTTGACCCGCTCCACCATGAGAGCTTGTTCCGGGATGGATAAATTTTTATGGATGATCCCTAACCCTCCCTCACGGGCTAGGGCGATAGCCATTTCATATTCCGTCACCGTATCCATGGCGGCACTGAGGATGGGGATGTTCAATTCAATGGTTCGAGTGAGACGTGTAGTTAACACAACTTCCCGAGGAAGTACACGCGACTCCCGGGGAACCAGTAATACATCGTCGAAGGTGAGCCCTAATTCAAATGGCGGTCTGGTTTTCATGCTACTCCAGGTTGACGGCTTTTTTCACCGGTTCAATTAGTTTCCCTGCAAGGATCAATTCTGATAAACGTTGGATCGTGTCTTGAAGCGGAACATCCCCTTGCGGAATGCGGATCTCTACTTGAAGTGCATCCATCAAAACGGAGGTACCTTTACCACATTTCTTGGGAAAATGGAATTTGGCAATGGCCGTACTACTCACAAGTAACTCGATAGCTAAAATTTGAGCAACGTGGGTTAACACTTGTAGACATTTCCGTCCGGCCCAGGGGGCCATACTTACAATATCTTCCTGACCGGCTGAAGTGGGTAGGGAATCCACGCTGGCTGGGTGGGCGAGGGTTTTATTTTCCGAGGCTAAGGCGGCGGCGGTTACGTGAGCCATCATATAACCCGATTCCAATCCCGGGTTGGAAGCCACAAAGGGAGGCACTGCAGGTGATATACCCTTCATAAAAAAATGGGTACGCCGTTCGGACATAGCACCTACTTCGGCCATAGTGATAGCCAAATTATCCATGGCTTGGGCAACTGGCTCGGCATGAAAATGCCCGGACGTAACCACTTCACCATCCTTTAAAATAAGCGGATTGTCGCTAACACTGTTGATCTCCCGAACAATCGTCGTTTTCACCGCCGAAAAAACATCCCGGGCCGTGCCGTGAATGTGCGGTAAACAACGGAAACTATACGGATCTTGCACCCGATCACATCCCTGATGTGAACGGACAATTTCACTTTCCTCAAGGAGTTCCCACAGGTTTTTGGCCACCAATTGTTGCCCAGGGTGTCTCTTCAAGGCATGAATATGAGGGTTAAAAACGGCCGCGGTGCAAAGACTACCTTCCACAGAAAGGGCACCAACAACATCTGCTATCTGAAGTAACCGATGTGCGATGATGAGAGCCTTGACGGCTAGGGCTGTGCTAACCTGAGTCCCATTGATCAGACTTAATCCCTCTTTCGGTTCCAAAAGTAGGGGAGTTAGACCAACCTCTTTCAACGCGACTAAACTGGGTAAAATCCGTCCCTGAAGACTTACCTTCCCTTCCCCGATGAGCGCCAAGGCCAGGTGTGCCAACGGTGTTAAATCCCCGCTTGCCCCTACAGATCCTTGACTGGGAATCACCGGTAATAAATCTTGGTTTAAAAAATCAACAAGTTGGTCCAATACGGCCAAGCGCACACCACTGTAGCCCCGCAATAATGTAATGGTTTTTAGGGCCATTACCAACCGGGTCAAACCGGGTTCCAGTGGTTCACCGACCCCTGCCGCATGGCTCCGGACCAGATTTAACTGTAATTGTCTTTGATCTTCAGCACTAATATCTACCTGACTGAGATCACCAAACCCGGTAGTAACACCATAAATCCTAACACCCGAGCTTAAAGCCTTGGATAGTCGTTCATGGGAAGCGTTCACCTGACGTTTCGCCTGGGGCGTAAGATGAACCCAATGTGGGCCTTCCAAGAAGGGAATGAAATCACGGAGGGTGTAGGTACGATCCGAAAGTGAGAGGCCAGCCATAACGTAATTTAGAATGGGAGCTTCACGTTCAGCAAGCCATTGCCCGGCTAACAGGTTAATTCTGTGGGATGTTCAAAGAGGTGCATCCGAGTTGGGATCGCTTCCACAAAATGGCGACCGTACTGTTTACTCACAATCCGCCCATCCAAGACGATGAAACACCCTTCATCATAGATCGTGCGTATCAATCGTCCAAACCCTTGTCGGAAGCGGATGATACATTCCGGCACGGCGTATTCTAAAAAGGCATTACGCCCCTCTTCGTTCAACATTTGTCCGTAGGCCTTGACAATTGGTTCAGAAGGAACGTCGAAGGGTAGTTTTGTAATGATCAAGATTTCTAAGAATTCACCCGGTAGATCAATGCCTTCCCAGAAGGCATTGGTTCCCAGCAAAATCCCATTCTCCACACGGCGGAGCCCTTTTAACAAGGCGTAGCGAGAAGTACCGTAAAGTTGGGCAAAGAGAGGGAGGTCTCTCCCACCAGGCTTGGCTCGCAAGGCATGATATACTTTTTGCAGAGTATTACGTGCTGTAAAGAGAGCTAAAATCCGCTTATTGGTTTGCGTATGACAGTGATAGATCAAATCCGCAATGAAATGTGGATCGTTCTGGCTAGTCCCGGCATATTGGTAATAGGTAACCTGGTCCTCATAGTGAAAAGGACTGGGGAAAAACGCCGTTTCCACGGTCTTGCCCTCAACACGAGTCAAACCAGTCCGGTTTAAGAAATAATCAAAACTACTTCCCACTCGCAGTGTGGCCGAGGTTAGAATAAATTGTTTGTCCTGGGAAAACATCTGCGTGGACAATTCCTGGGCCACGTCTATTGGAGCCCCGTTCAGTACTAAGTCGAAACGTTCTCTACCGGGAGCCGGGTACTGAAAAGACCCCTCCTGCCAATAGACCCAACCTTGATCCTGCTCTCTGGTTAACAAGGTTAAAGTGAGCGATAAGGCTTTTACAGCCTCCAACCCTTGCTCGAATAGTTGATGTAATTCCGGGAAGTCTTCTTTATCCGGGTCGATCTTTAATAATTTGCCCAAAAATTGTTCAATGGCACCAGCGAGGCTCAGGAGAGCATTTTCCAGCGTACTCAATTCACCATGCACCACTGCGTATTCCGCCACTAAATTTTCAATAATGACCTTTTGGGAGTAGAGTGCCTGGGGATTGAACTTTCCTTTTACTTGTTCCCCCAACTCCTGGTAAAAAGTTTGAGCACTGGTCAGGGTTTGCTGAATCCTTTTCTGTAAACTTTCCCGGAGGTTTTCCAGATCGGGATTTAATTTTTCTAATGGTTTAAGAATCTGCTTCCACCGAAGAGAGTGGCTGCTCGCTGGATTAATGCGTTCGAGCACTGTCATAAATTGATAAATATCTAATCGCAGAGTAAAACGCTGGTAAGCCACGTCGATGAGATTGTGAGCCTCGTCAATCACCACTACATTGTGGGGAGGTAGAAGACCATCGGTATGTGTTTCGGAGAGGAGCAAGGCATGGTTTATCACCAGTAAGTCGGCCTGGTAAATTGTTTTACGCAAGGGGCCAAAAAAGCATCCCTGATTCCGTCCGCATAAGGTCGTCGTACAAAAACCGGGTTCACACTGAATGAGAGATGCCACTCGAACCGGGCGCGAATTCCAAAAGCCGGGGCACTCCGACAGGTCCCCTGTTTGGGTCCATTGCAGCCAGATTAATATTGGCAACAGGCTCTCCACCTCATGAGGTTTTAATAGATTCCGGGCATCGCGGATTAGCCACTCCAAACGGGTTTTACAAAGGTAATTATTGCGCCCTTTCAACAAGACCGCCTGGAGCGGTATATCCAAGGCTTTCACCAACACCGGCAGATCCCGATAAAAGAGTTGGTCCTGCAGGTGTTTGGTACAGCAGGAAACGATCACGGGCCCTTCGTCTTCCTGTTGGAACGCATGTTTTAAAGAAGCAAAAAGATAGGCAAAAGACTTACCCAACCCGGTCCCGGCTTCCACTACCCCACGCGCTCCTTCAGTATTCAATACCTTTTCTACAAAATGGCAATACTCAACCTGAGCACCCCGTTCCTCAAAGGCTTCCAGTTCCTTATTTAAGAAACCATTGGTTTCAAAGACTTCCTCAGCGGTGATGTTAACCAGTGAACCCGAGCCCTCCGAAGAAAACACATTGGGGAGCAACCCTTTGTTGATCGTGGAAGGTAATAGCCCCCGTTTCAGGTCCCCCTGTTTCATCAATAGATTTGCCAGGTGAACAAAGAGTTGTTTGTTGGGAACATCGAAAGGACGAATCAATTCCAAGATCTTCGACGTGATTTCCAAGGGATAACTGGCGGCTTCCCTAACTAAGGCCAAGAAAATACGACCACAATTTTCCGTATCAGTTTCCGCCCGGTGGGAGCCGTGAGAAGAAAAATCGAAATATTCAGAGGTCATACCCAAATTATGAACGGGTTGGAAAAACAAGTAAGTGCGGCTTAATTGGAGTGTATCGTATAGATCCCAAGCGGGTATTTCCTTTCCATAGCGCTGGCACAATGCCTGTAAAAAGGCAAAGTCAAAGGGAATGTTATGGGCCACAAGGGGAGCCTCGCCTAAAAATTGAAGGAGACGATCTACGATTTCCTTCTCGTGTGGGGCTTGAGCCACCATTTCGTCCGTAATCCCGGTAATATCGGTAATTAAGGGATCGATGGGGCCATCGGGATTGATTAGGGTAACAAATCGATCTACAGGTTCTCCACTGACGAATCGAATGGCCGCTAACTCGATGATTCGATCATTGGTGGGATTTAATCCAGTAGTCTCAAAATCCAGGACGGTAAAAGTGGATAGATTAAGGGCGGCAAGGAGCGACTGTTGGTCCATCAGAGCCCGGTGAACAATCGACCGACCACCAGCAAAAGGGATGGTTTTTTCATAACCGCCTTGGAGAATAATTTATACAAGCTACGCTCTCCTTCTGGGATAGTCACCAGTGCCGCAGCGATATTATTTAGGTCAGCATCAGAGTATTTGAAAATGGCTTCCTTCAATCGATAATAACGTTCGTGGTTTTTGCCGCCGATCTGGTACCAATTCTTTTCATAGGGAGCGAGGTTTTCCCTGGTGGGCATGAGGTTTTCCTTAAGAACCGCTAAAGCCGTTTCGGCAGCTAATTGACCGCTGCGCATGCCTGAAATGATGCCACCACCGGTCATGGGGTTTACGGTACGGGCTGCATCTCCCACTAACATGACGTTATCCGTCACCATTCGTTTCAAGGACCGCGCTACGGGAACACCACCGGCGACGGTAGTAAGCACCGATGCCTGGGGATATTTCCACTGGATGAATTCATCTAAATATCGATGGGCAGCCTTACCATTTTTGGCATATACTCCCGAGATTCCTAAACCAATATTAGCTTCATGCTTCCCCTTTGGAAACACCCATAAATACCCGCCTGGTGCCCAGTTACGGGAAAGATAAAACTCAAACATGTGTTCATTAACGGTAACACCTGCTACCGTTTTTTGGATAGCAGATTCCATGTCTTTCAGTTTTGTGTGGGTGGGCAGTCCGGCCCAACGACCCACGCGGCTCTCTACACCATCCGCTCCGATAATGAGTGTTCCCCTTACCTGAAATCGTTCCCCTAAATATTTACCGGTGACACCTACGATTTGGTCAGCCTCACGCCATATACCATCTACGTAGGCCTTGGTTACAATCGTAGATCCAACCTGGGCAGCGTAGCGGGCTAAATCATGGTCGAAAATTCTTCTATCCAGGATGTATCCCTTTTTCGCTAAATCGAACTCCACTATCGTCTCATCCGGTGCAACCAAGCGAATGCGGGTAATGGTAGACTTAATCCATCGTTCCCGAGGTTCTACGAAAAGGCGCAATCCCTCGTCACTCACGGCCTCGCCACACCGCACAGGGACGCCAATTTCACGATCCTTTTCCAAAACGAGAACAGAGAGCCCTCCTTCCGCAGCGACCCGGGCAAAGGTGCACCCGGCAGGGCCGCCTCCCACTACGATACAATCAAACTTCTGCTGGTTCTTCCACATGGATCAAAGCTTCCACCGGGCAAATATAAACACACAAGTCACAATCGATGCAGGTCTCCTCAATAATCAGGATCTCTGCTTCTCTCAGTTCGATGCTATCGACGGGACATAGGCCTACACAGCAGCCACAAAAGTCGCACTGGTCTTCGACAACTTCAATCATAGTCCACCCCAAAGGTGGGGTAAACGACTTGCTGACGAAAATAGAAATAATACCGGAGACTGAAAAATAATAGTATAGTAGGGATGAAAAGCCACGGTAGACGCATGGCAACAAAGAAACCCAAGAGAAAGATAGGATAAAACCGCGCACGCTGTACATGGCGAACATGAGCCGGAAACACTACCAGAACAAGTAAAAATGGTGCGTATACGGCGGCAGCAGTGCTGATAACAGGGTCCTGGTAAACATATCCTAACGCGGCAGCCACTAAGACCAATAAAAGAGCGACTAAACCGTAAGAAATGCGTTTAGCCGGCCAGGATGATGTGGGGTCACTGTCCGGTGCCGGAATGGTGACAATGGGGAGTGCATACACCAAAAGTGTGGCAAAATACCCACACACATAAGGTAAACTGGTCAATAGCGCCTGTCCCCAGGTATTGATATGAAAACCCCACCCAACGAGGAAAAGTCCCTCGGCGAGAAAGAGATGTTTTACCAGATTTTGACCTTTTATTGCTTCGCGACCAAAGACAATCCTTCCCGGTTTGCCAATAAAAAAACTATACAGCAAAGTAATAATTACCAGGGAACCTAACCCCATTGGCCAGGAAGAAAAGTCCCAATAGATAAAAGGGGTAACTGAAGCTTCTTGGGCACTCACACCAGCGCTAAAAAGAACCCAGACGGTAAACCATTGCAGCGGTTTCCAGGATCGTAAACCGTCGAAAGTACGGGAGACTTCAGATAGCCGTTGATAAGTTTTGGATTTGGGTGGGATGAATCGAACCGCCAGCATCTTACTCTTTCCCAGCGCGGAATTGTAGGAGCAAGTTGATACTCAGCAATATCAAGAAGATGATTAACCAGTTATTTTTAATCTGAGACCAGGCATTCTCCAAGAGACCGACGGAATGGAGGAAAACAATTGCAATCAAAATGGGCGCCAAATAGCGGATAAGGAACATCCACGATTTCTCCAGCCATGGATTTTGCCGAAGGAGTTTCCGGGAGCCTTTGCGTAATTGGTGCAGAGCCTTATCCAAACCCCAAATCCAGGCAATGAATATGGCGATGAATAACCCCCCTGCCGGGAGCAGAATATTCGATGCCAGGAAATCGGTGAGATCAAAAAAGGTTTTTCCAAAAATCGTGAAATCAGCGAGGACATTAAAGGAAAGGGCACTGGGCACACCTAAAAGAAAAGTGACGCCACCAAAAACTAATACAGCCGTATGTCGTGACCAATTGAGTTCGTCCACAAAGTAGGCTACCACAACTTCCAGCAATGAAATCGCTGAAGTGAGAGCTGCCAGGGTTAAGAGAATGAAGAAAAGAATGGCAAAGAGTAATCCCCCCGGCATTTTGGCAAACACTACCGGCAAGGTATGGAAGATCAACCCCGGACCGGCCGCGGGATTCTGGCCCATGGCAAAGACCGCGGTAAAAATAGCAATCCCTGCTAACAAGGCAATCACCGTATCTAATAAGACAACTTGAAAAGCGGCCATGGGAATATTATCCCGGTCGGATAAGTAACTCCCGTAGGTCATCATGGCCCCCATCCCCAAACTGAGGGTGAAAAAAGAATGCCCCAGAGCGATTAGGATAGACTGGCCGGTAACCTTACTCCAATCAGGAGACCATAAGAAACGCAGACCCTTTTCGGCCCCCGGAAGGGTTAACCCACGCACAACTAAGACCAGAAGCAGGAAAAATAGCACCGGCATCATGATCTTGCTACCTCGTTCGATTCCCCCTCGCACGCCAAAGTAGACTACCCCCATGGTCAAAAGGAAAAAGAGGCCGTGATAACCCACGATCCAACTCACATTCTGTACCAAAGAATCGTAATGATTCGACGCCTCGTTGGGATTGACAAAGGTCACAAAAGTTCCTTTTAGTGCTTCTACGATATACCCCAAGGACCATCCAGCCACTACCGAATAAAAGGAAAGGATCACGAACCCTGCTAATACTCCCATTCCTCCTACGGCGGTCCAGAAGGGTGTTCCACTCAACTTCCGGAAAGCGCCTACAGGGTTACGCTGGGTGGTGCGTCCAATCAATATTTCTGCCACGAGTACGGGTATCCCGATAAGGGTGATACAAATAAGGTATACAAAGATAAAAGCCGCACCGCCATTCTGTCCGGTTATGTAAGGAAACTTCCAGATATTTCCCAGGCCGATCGCGGAGCCAGCAGCTGCCAAAATAAATCCCAGCCGGGAACCCCAATGTTCTCGCTTTTCACTCATGGTTTATCACTATTATCTTGGTTTTCGGTCTGTTTCGGTGGTGCTAATTCTTCATTCATTACGGCTTCAAAAGATTGCAAATGGGCGTCCACCACCGCGTCTAGTAGGCCGTAAATATAGATAAATCCTGACCACCAAGCATATTTATTTCGCTTTTCCAAATATCGATGGGCCGAGAGGGGAAAATCTTTGTCATTATTTTCATCGTAGTGCCTTACGTTCCAGGCATTTCTCCGCCAGGCCGATAAGGCTAGGGATTCCATGCCCAAAATGAAAATCGCCTTGGCTATTTTTCCGTTATAGAGTTGTCCAGCCCCTGGAAAGACAAGGGCCCATAGAGCTGCTTTTTTAGGTGACTTTTTCGCTAAAGAATCTGGTGCCTGTGCTAAGAGCAAGTGTAGGCTGGTAAGTCCCACCAGGACCAGGAATAGCCAACGACAGCGCACATTTAGACGGTTGCTATGCACTCGATTTCGATATCGGCACCGGCAGGTAATGCCTGTACTTCCACAACCGAACGAGCCGGGGGATCAAAGCCTTTAAAACGTTTGGCCAGAACTTTATTTACCACCGGAAACTTACTAAGATCGGTTAGAAAAACGGTTAACTTTACGGCGTGCGAAAGGTCCGTGCCTCCCGCTGCTAAAACGGCATTTAGATTATGTAATACCTGATCCACTCGCTCCGGAAAATCTCCTTCTATTAACTTACCCGTTTCCGGATTTAGAGGGATTTGTCCGGCAGTAAAGACCAATCCCTGAGCAACAATGCCCTGGCTATAGGTGCCAATAGGCGCAGGTGCTAGGGGTGTGAATATGGTCCGACGACTTTTCATCAGAAACCCTCCTTCTCTCCTTTGGTCAAACACCATGTGGGGAAACCCACCTTAGGATCCATCTCCCGATGCACTTGGGAGGTCAACTCTTCTAAAATGAATTCTCCTACCACCGCAACCTGGGCTTGGAAAAGGTGACCACCCAGGGCGTTAAAATCGTGATTCCCGATGATAATGTGAATGTGGGGAAAGGGTTCACCCTCCTTCAAGGTGACGTTTCCCTGACACGCTAGTAATTCGTGAGTCTCCGAGAAGACCTTTCGATGGTAGCTTTTCGTCTCTGGTTGGTAGATTCCCAACTCAATTTCCCTGAGGGCACCGATACCACTTATCCGTGCGTTTTTAATACCGTTATCTTGACAATATTGGGTGAGGGACGATATTACCTCATCACCCATTTCAAAATAAAGATGATGGATAGAACCGTTCTGTTGACTTTGCATATTAACCTTCCTTTAAGGTCTTTAAGATATTCGAAATAATCTCCATGCTAGCTTTCAGAGCCGCTGCTAACTGGGCGGGGTCCTTCCCCCCAGCTGTGCCTAAATGGGGCCGTCCGCCGCCACCGCCCCCCATAACCTGCCCTATCGACCGGGCCAATGTACCGGCATGAATACCGTGGCCAATGAGGTCCTTCGTCACCACGACCACCACCTGAGGTTTGGCTCCTTGATTGGATCCCAAAATGCCAATTCCTGATGGGAGTTTAGCCCGTAATTTATCCGCAAGGGATTTCAATACCTCCAAATCCTCGGCAACTACTTCTTCTGTGACCACGGTAACCCCGTCAATCGTACGGGCTTTATTCAGGAGTTTTTCCATATCAAAGCCCGTTTCTTGCGTGCGACGGGCCTTCAACTCTTTTTCTAATTTTTTTCGCTGCTGGAGAAGTTGGTCTACCCGTTCGACCAATTTATCCGGCGCACTATTTAAAAGACCCTGCAACCGATCCAGGGTTCGGGTTTGAGCCAGAATGCGATCTACGGCTTTTTGCCCCGTAACAGCCGTAATCCGCCGAATCCCAGCCGCCAGTGAACTCTCTTCCACAATTTTGAAGTACCCAATATCACCAGTACGATCCACATGCGTTCCGCCACACAATTCCTTAGAGAAATCTCCCACCTGAACAACCCGAACCAAATCACCATATTTTTCACCAAACAGAGCTTCCGCCCCTTCTCGACGGGCTTCATCGAAAGTCTTAACGGCCGTGTTTAACTTCTGGTTCTTGATTATCTCTGCGTTAACCAACTTCTCAACTGCTTGGATTTCATCGAGGGTCA
>CAZBEL010000027.1:0-12111 GCA_964490885.1 uncultured bacterium | reverse complement strand
TTCAGCGAACAACTTAGAGATCGTTTTCACGGCCTCCCGTTCCGTTTATGACGGCTCTTTTGCCAACAATAGCTGGCTCCAGGAGCTTCCGGACCCAGTGACGAAATTGACGTGGGACAATGCAGCCCTAATGAGCCACCGCACGGCCGAAACCCTAAATGTCACTAACGAAGACTTGATTACACTCAATTACCGGGGGCGGTCACTCACCATGCCCGTATGGATCGTGCCCGGTCAGGCCGACTTTTCAATCACTGTGGCCCTGGGTTATGGACGCACTGTTGGCGGGAACGTGAGCAGTAGGGTGGGCTTTAACACCTACCAGCTCCGCACGTCCCTTGCGCCAGACGCGGATCAAGGTTTGACCATCAGCAAGGCCAAGGGAACATATCCCTTAGCCAGCACGCAGGACCACCACGGCATGGATTTGGAATCCCTGGCCGCCAATACCATTCAAAAACGATTACCAACCCTTTTACGTGAAGCTACTTTAGAAGAATACCAGGAAAATCCAGATTTCGTTGGCACATACGAGGATCACCCGCCCTTGCGCTCCCTGTGGGAAGAGCGTTCCTACGATGAAGGCAATCAGTGGGGAATGGCGATCGACCTGAACCAGTGCACCGGTTGTAACGCCTGCACCGTGGCTTGCCAGAGCGAGAATAATATCCCCGTCGTGGGGAAGGAAGAAGTGGCTAACGGACGGGAAATGCACTGGATCCGTATTGATCGCTACTTCCGGGGTGAGGAAGAGGCACCGGATATGGTGTACCAGCCAGTTTCTTGCCAGCACTGTGAAAACGCCCCTTGCGAGCAGGTGTGCCCGGTAGCCGCTACTTTGCATGATAAGGAAGGCCTAAACGTCATGGTCTACAACCGCTGCGTGGGAACGCGCTACTGCGCCAATAACTGCCCTTACAAGGTGCGGCGATTCAATTTCTACAACTACACCAAGGCCATGTCCGAGTTGGTCCAAATGGCTATGAACCCGGACGTGACGGTGCGCTCCCGTGGGGTCATGGAAAAGTGTACGTTTTGTATCCAGCGCATTAGCCGGGCCCGGATTCAGGCCAAGGAAGAACACCGGGGCATTGAAGATGGCGAAGTGGTCGCTGCCTGCCAGCAAGTCTGCCCAACGGAAGCCATTATCTTCGGAGATCTAAACGACCCCGATTCAAAGGTTTCTCAAATCAAAAAACAGAACCGTAATTACGCCTTGTTGGGTGAACTGAACACCAAACCACGATTGACCTACTTAGCCCGTATTCGTAACCCCAATCCGGAATTGGCTCCCGTGTCGCTCATTGATCCGGAGTCCCACTTATGAGCCGTCCCCAAAAAGTATCACCGGAAACAATGACTCTCCAGGAACCGCCGCTGGTAACGGGTGATCAAACCTTCCACACCATCACGTCAAAAATCAGTGGTCTTGTGGAACAACCAACACCGCGGAACTGGTACTTCGCTTTTGCCCTGTCTGTAAGTATCCTCATGATCCTCATCGGATTGCTCTCCTACCTCTTCTGGGAGGGGATTGGTATCTGGGGGTTAAACAATCCCGTCGGTTGGGGTTGGGCCATTGTGAACTTCGTGTTCTGGGTAGGAATCGGTCATGCCGGGACCTTGATTTCAGCTATTCTCCTGCTCCTTCGTCAGCGCTGGCGTACGGCCATTAACCGGTTTGCTGAGGGAATGACCTTATTCGCCGTTATCTGCGCCTTATTGTTCCCAGGAATCCACGTTGGCCGTATCTGGGTCATCTACTGGTTCTTCCCCGTCCCCAACCAGATGGGGCTCTGGCCTAACTTCCGCAGCCCCCTGCTGTGGGACTTCTTTGCCGTGGGCACCTACTTCACAGTCTCGCTATTGTTCTGGTACACCGGCCTCATCCCCGACCTGGCTACCCTACGCGACCGGGCGAAGACGAAGATACGCAAACTGGTTTACGGCTTCCTGGCTCTGGGTTGGCGGGGGAGTAACCGTCAGTGGCAACATTACGAAATTGCCCTCCTGCTCCTGGCGGGCTTAGCCACGCCGCTGGTACTTTCGGTTCATAGCGTCGTTAGTACCGATTTTGCTACCAGTCTGGTCCCCGGTTGGCACACAACCTTATTCCCTCCGTACTTTGTTGCGGGAGCTATCTTCTCCGGTTTCGCCATGGTCATGACGTTAGCCCTCATCGCCCGCGCCGTTTTCCGCCTGGAACACATTATCACCATCCAGCACCTGGAAAAAATGAACAAAATCATGCTGGTCACGGGGAGCATGGTGGGGTATTCTTACATGGTGGAATTCTTTGTTGCCTGGTACAGTGGCAATTCTGCCGAGGCTTTTGCGTTCATCAACCGCGCCTTTGGGCCCTATGCCTGGGCATACTGGATCATGATCACCTGCAACGTGGTAGTACCGCAGTTCTTCTGGTCAAAACGCCTGCGGACCAGCGTTCCCTTCATGTTCGTAGCTTCTCTGCTTATCAACGTGGGCATGTGGTTCGAGCGCTTTGTCATTGTGGTCTCCTCCCTCTCCCGGGATTATCTCCCCTCCAGTTGGGATTACTACTCACCCACCATTTATGACGTGGGCATATTCATTGGCTCATTCGGTCTATTCTTCACCCTGTTCTTGTTATTCTTACGATTCTTACCCATGATCTCCATTTCAGAGATAAAAGCTACGCTTCCTGAGGCAGATCCGCATTTCAACCACGATACGGCCACAGGAGAAAAGAGTTCATGAGTGCGCAGGTCAAAAACGCCTGGGGCATCATCGCTGAATTTCCCCACCCCTCAAGCCTGCTTAAAGCAGCCAAAGCACTCCGGGAAGCTGGATATGAGAAATTCGACACCCACTCCCCATTTCCCATCCACGGGATGGACAGCGCCATGGGATTGCGGCGTTCGAAATTAGGGTTCATTGTAGCCGTATTTGCTGCCATAGGAGCCGTGGTAGGAATTACTTTACAATGGTGGACTAGCACCACGGCCTATCCTTACGTTATGTCTGGGAAACCGCTTTTCAGTTGGCAGGCGTTCATCATTGTGACCTTTGCCCTCTTCGTTCTTTTTGGCGCCTTTGCCAGCCTGTTCGGTATGCTGTTCCTCAACCGTCTGCCCAGGCTCTTTCATCCCCTGTTCTTTTCGGAGAACTTCAAAAGGGTCACCGATGACGGGTTTTTCATCAGCATCGAGGCAGAGGATCCCCTCTTCGATCCCCAAACCACCGGATCTTTCCTGGAATCCCTGGGAGGCCAAAATGTGGAGGTCTTGAAAGAAAACTGATGTATCTTAGAACTAAGATCAACTGGCGAATAATCTCCATTCTCGTTGTGGGCCTTTTAACCACATTCCAAGTTGGTTGCACGCGGGGACGTCCTAAGACGAAACCGCCCATCCACCTGAACCCCAACATGGATAGCCAGGAAAAGTTTAAACCTTACGAAGCCAACCCACTCTTCAGTGACGGAACCACTATGCGTTCACCGGTACCAGGAACGGTGGCCCGTGGTGATTTGCTGCTGAAAACCCCTTTTTATACTGGGAAGAACGGCGATGGCACTTTTGTGGAGAAGAGCCTATTGCCAGTTACCAGGGAAACTCTAGCGCGGGGTGAGGAACGTTTTAATATTTACTGCGCTGTTTGTCACGGTCGCCTGGGGGATGGCCAGGGAATTATCACTCGCTACAAATATCCCCTACCGCCCACTTCTTTCCACTCCGACCGGTTGCGAGACCTACCCGACGGTTACTTCTTCGACGTCATCACGCACGGGGTGCGCAACATGCCTAGCTACCACCATCAAATCCCGGTCAAAGACCGCTGGGCAATCGTCAACTACCTTCGGGCCCTGCAATACAGTCAGAATGCACGTGCAGAGGATATCCCGGAAGACATCCGCACTACTCTAAAACCATGAAACCAGTACCTTACGACCCACAGACCTACCGTATCCTGGAGCCGGGAAAGGGCTCTCGGCAGTTAATTGCCGTAGGGGTCATCGCCCTGGCGGTTTCCTGTATCGGTCTGGCGCTGGACCGCGCCCAGTTCTTCCATTCCTACCTCACGGCTATTGTTTTCTGGATCACCATTGGCTTGGGAGGATTATTCTTTATCTTACTCCACCACCTGGCAGGGTCGGTATGGAGCGTGGTGGTCCGGCGCATCGCTGAAAACATCATGCTATTACTACCGCTCCTGGGAATATTGTTCATCCCTGTATTCTTCGGGCTGGGTGACCTTTACGAGTGGACGGATAAGAGTCTCGTGACCAACGATCATATACTTCAATGGAAGGCTAGCTACCTGAACGTTGGTTTTTTCGTTGTACGGACTGTGGTCTATTTCCTTATCTGGACCGTTTTGAGTTACCGGCTCTATCATTTTTCTCGCCAACAAGACGAACAGCAAACGGTTCACTTCCACACCCGCATGCGGAAAATCAGTGCCCCGGGGATGATCTTATTCGCCTTCACTATCACCTTCGCCGCTTTCGACTGGCTCATGTCCTTGGATGCTCACTGGTATTCCACTATCTTCGGCGTCTACATTTTCACGGGGACCTTCCTCGCCATCCTATCCTTCCTGGTGCTTTACTTGCGGGGATTACAGAGTAAAGGAATTCTTGGCACTGCCATCACGGTGGAACATTACCACGACATTGGGAAACTCCTGTTCGCCTTCACGGTGTTTTGGGCATATATCGCCGGCAGTCAATATTTCTTAATCTGGTACGGGAACATCCCGGAAGAAACAATCTGGTTTATACACCGTTGGGAAGGGTCGTGGAAGATCGTTAGCCTGGCACTGGTAGCCTTTCATTTCACCGTTCCTTTCTTTGTACTCTTATTCAGATCGGCCAAGCGCCACCCCCTCGCTCTAGGGTCCATGGCAGCGTTGATCCTCCTCATGCACTGGTTTGACATCTACTGGTTGGTTCAGCCCAACTTGCACACGGAGGGGGCAAGCCTCTCCTGGATGGATATCACCATCACCGGAGGGCTGGGTACACTACTTCTGGGATGGTTGTGGCACCGGCTCTGCCAGCAACCCCTGGTCCCGCTTAAAGACCACCACTTACAACAATCCATCGACTTCATTAACGCCTGAGGTGCAATCAGTGGCTAAAACGGGCTATGAAAAGAAGGATATCAATTTGCGAACGATTTTCATTACCATTATCGTCAGCGTCACTCTGCTCCTCATATTCTTTGTATGGAGTTGGAATTATTTTAAAACCACTAAAGACAAGATTGTCTACGAAAATGTGCTGAAGCCGGAATCGCCCCTTTTGAAAGAGGTTCGCCAGCGCGAAGATCAAATACTCCACAGCTACGGCGTGGTCGATGCGGAACAAGGTAAATATCGCATTCCCATTGAACGAGCCATGGAACGACTGTTAGAAAAACAGTCCCAGTCATCTGAATTCACCAAGGTAAAGAAAAATTAACCCATGCTAAAGCGCTGTACACCTGGATTTTACTGGATCTTGTTCCTGGGGATGTTCTCCGCTACCATGACCGCCCAAACGGTGAAACCGGATGATAAACAGCTCCAGAAAATCAACGTGGAAGAGCATTTAGGGGCGAAAATTCGTCTGGACTTAACTTTCATTAACGAAGAGGGAGTGTCTGTCCAACTAAAGGACTATTTCACTCCAGGTAAGCCTGTTCTACTCACCTTAGCCTATTACGAGTGCCCAATGCTATGCACATTGGTCCTCAATGGTTTAAACCAAGCAGTGCGAAACCTGGATTGGCAACCGGGGGGCAAATTTCAGATGGTTACTGTATCCATTGACCCGGGAGAGACACCAGAGTTGGCATCAAAGAAAAAACAGGCTTACGTGTCAGGTTACGATCCAGAGTTAGTGAAGACCGGCTGGGCCTTTCTGGTGGGAGATCAGGAGCCCATCACGCGGCTTGCCGATGCGGTGGGGTTCAAATATTTTTATGATGCCAAACGGGACGAGTACGCCCATCCGGCGGTCTCCATCGTCGTCTCCGGTGACGGTACAATTTCCCGCTACCTATACGGTATCGACCAGACACCACGAGATTTGAAACTGGCACTGTTAGAAGCCTCCCAAGGCAAGATCGGCAATACCCTGGATCGATTTATTCTCTATTGTTACGCCTACGATCCTCAGTCAGAAAGTTACGTTTTATTCGCCTCTAACCTCATGCGCATCGGGGGCATCATCACTATCATCCTGTTAGGGGGTATGTTGGGCTTTTTCTGGTATCGGGAGTACCGTAGCGCCAAGACGGACAAGGGGGCCTCGTGAGTCCGGCGACTGTCCAATGGGCCGGTTTAATGCCGTCGAAAAGCTCCACCATGGCCGGGGAGGTGGATGCCCTGTTCTATTTTATCTTAATTGCTACCGCTATCGTGTTTGCTATCGTGGCCAGCGGGTTAGTCCTGTTCAGCATACGTTACCGTCGCCGTACCACAACTGCACCCCTCACCAGCGGGAAAGCTCACAATACTAAACTGGAAATCATTTGGACAGTCATCCCAACTATCCTGGTAATTATCCTGTTTTTCTGGGGGTTTAACGTGTACCTAAAAATGCGCGTCGTTCCGCGGAACGCCATGGAAATCAAGGTCACCGGCAGAAAGTGGTTCTGGGTATTCGACTATCCCGACGGAACCAAGGCTATGAATGAACTCGTAGTACCGGTTGGTAAACCCGTGAGGTTGCTCCTTTCCTCCGAAGATGTCATTCATAGCTTTTACATCCCGGCTTTCCGTATCAAAATGGATGCTTTACCTAACCGGTACACGGAGACCTGGTTCGAGGCTACAGAGACAGGGATTTTCGACATATTTTGCGCCGAATATTGCGGAAAGGGTCACTCGGAAATGACCGGCTCAGTGAAAGTTTTGACCCCCGAGCGTTACGCTGTCTGGCGCGATTCTTTACTGGCTGCCGTGCCCGAAACAATGTCCCCTGTAGATCGGGGGAGACAACTTTTCTCCCAACGGGCCTGTAACACCTGTCACACTATCGATGGCAATCCCATGGTGGGGCCTACCTTCAAAAATCTCTACGGTCACAACGTAACCCTGGAAGGGGGTTCTTCACTCACCGCTGATGAGAATTACATCCGCCGGTCTATCTTGGAACCGAAGGCCGAAATTGTATCAGGTTTTCAACCTGTCATGCCTACTTACCAGGGACTGCTGAACGATCGCGACATCGATGCCTTAGTGGCCTATATCAAATCTTTAAAGGATCAAAAGGATGAATGAAATACCCGCCCGCAACTTTTTAAATACACCCAAGGGGATAAAGTCCTGGCTGTTCACGCTGGATCACAAGCGCATCGGGCTCATGTACCTGTTTGGGACTGCTTTCTTTTTCTTTTTAGGAGGCCTGTTGGCCCTGCTCATCCGCATGGAACTTATGTCCCCCGGTAGGGACATTCTCTCTGCTACCAGCTATAACCAGGTGTTTACGCTCCACGGTGTCATCATGATTTTCCTTTTTATCATTCCCGCCATCCCGGCGGCCATGGGGAACCTCATGCTCCCCGTAATGATTGGCGCCAGAGATGTGGCCTTCCCCCGCCTGAACCTGCTGAGTTGGTACGTGTACCTTACGGGCGCCACCATCGCCATCGTATCCATCATCCTGGGGAGCGTGGATACGGGCTGGACCTTTTACACCCCTTACAGTACTACCACGGAGACCTCGGTCATTTCTCTAACTTTCGGGGCATTAGTCTTGGGGTTCTCTTCCATCCTGACAGGGATCAATTTCATCGCCACGGTTCACCGCCTGCGGATGCCGGGAATGACCTGGTTTAAAATGCCCCTGTTTGTATGGGGGCTCTATGCCACGGCGATCATCCAAATTTTGGCCACCCCAGTCCTGGCAATCACCCTCCTTTTACTCATCATGGAACGGCTCTTTGGAATTGGCATTTTCGATCCTGCCATGGGGGGAGATCCCGTGCTTTTCCAACACTTTTTCTGGTTCTACTCTCACCCGGCAGTGTACATCATGATCCTCCCAGGCATGGGCATCATTAGTGAATTGATCTCCACCTTTTCGCATAAAAAGATCTTTGGCTATAAGGCCATCGCCTTCTCCAGTGTGGGCATCGCTTTCCTGAGTTTCCTAGTGTGGGGACACCACATGTTCACTTCGGGTCAGTCGGGTTACGCCTCCATGGTCTTTTCCTTTCTGACCTTCTTGGTGGGAATACCCTCCGGGATCAAGATCTTCAACTGGCTGGCGACGCTCTACAAAGGATCTATTACCTTTGAGGCACCCATGTTGTACGCCTTGACCTTCTTGTTCCTATTCGTGATCGGAGGCCTCACCGGGATGTTCCTAGCCACTCTGGCGACGGACATACACTTGCACGACACATACTTCGTCGTGGCTCACTTCCATTACGTCATGTTCGGCGGAACGTTCGTGGCCTACCTGGGCGGGTTACACTACTGGTGGCCAAAAATCTTTGGTCGCATGTACAACGAAACCCTGGCCCGCATTGCTGCGGTGATGGTCTTTCTGGGCTTCAATTTCACCTTCTTCCCGCAATTCATCATGGGAATCAAAGGTATGCCCCGGCGCTATTTCAACTATCCTGAGCAATACCAGTACTTAAACGCCATGTCCACCATGGGATCGGGATTATTAGGAGCCGGACTTTTGCTGGTTTTGATCTACCTGCTGGTTTCTATTTTCAAAGGGCGGCCATCCGGAAACAATCCCTGGGGTTCTTTGAGCTACGAATGGCAAACCACCTCTCCGCCACCACCGGAAAACTTCACCACTCCTCCGGCGCTGACCCACGGCCCTTACGACTACGATACGGTGGCCGTACAGCGAACAATCGATATTGAACCTGGTTCTGAAAAACCCACCGAGGCCCGGGACGCGTGAATCATTCTGAATCTGCACCTACGTTCTTAGAACACCACTTCAGTACACCGTTGCAACAGCGCGAATCGGCCAAGATCGGTATGTGGCTGTTCCTGCTAACTGAGATTCTCACGTTTGGCGGCCTGTTTGTGACTTACGGCATTTTCCGAATGGTAAACCCGGAAATGTTCTACAATGCCCATAAGGCACTGGATATCGGCCTGGGAACCTTCAATACGATAGTCCTCATCATCAGTTCGGTTACCGTGGTGTTGGCTATCCACAGCATCCAAAATGACCGTCAAGAGAGAACGATATTCTACTTAGTATTGACCATCCTGCTGGCGGTCACCTTCCTGGTAGTAAAATATTTTGAGTACCACCACAAATTTGAGCTAGGCCAACTGCCCGGGAAATACTACACATACGACGGAATCGTCGGGACCAATCCCCACGTTTTCTTCAGCATCTACTTTTTGATGACCGGTCTCCATGGCCTTCATGTGCTCATTGGCATCGGCCTCATCACCTGGATCGTCGTTCGTACGGCTAAAGATCACTTCTCCAGCGACTACTACACGCCTTTAGAGAATGTAGGGCTTTTCTGGCACCTGGTAGACATGATCTGGATCTTCCTATTCCCCCTTTTCTACCTCATCGGGTAACTATGAATAAGACCGCTTCCCGCACTATTTCTGTTCAAACCTATTTAACTATTGGTGGTTTACTGCTGCTTTTAACGGGACTCACAGTTTTGATATCCTTTGTTGATCTGGGCGGGATGAATGTGGTCATTGCCCTGATAATCGCCAGCACCAAGGCATTGTTAGTGGCGCTGTTTTTCATGCACCTTCTGCACGACCACAAGCTGTACCTGATTATTTTCTCCACCGCAATCATTTTCCTAGCCATTTTCCTCATGCTCACCATGTTCGATGTCATGACTCGGGGGGAAATCAACGCCCTGGAGAAGAAGCCCATCAACCCCAATGCCATGATCTATAACCAGACGGCCTCTTCTTCAAAAAACTCCCAAGCCAGGTAAAGAAGGTTTAACCATGCGCACATACCGGCGCCTGGCCCTGTCGGCCACCATCATCACGTACCTACTGATCTTCATTGGTGGTTTGGTGCGTGTCTCGGGTGCAGGAATGGGGTGCCCGGACTGGCCCACCTGCTTCGGTCGTTGGATCCCACCCACCAGTCTGGATCAACTACCACCCGGTATAGATTCGGCTACTTTTAACCTTACCCTGGCCTGGATCGAATATTTCAACCGCCTGTTTGGTGTTCTCACCGGTCTGGTGATTTTGGCTACGGCAGGAGTGGCCCTTAAAGTGCACCGCCGTCACCCAAAAATACTCTGGCCTTCCGTATCGGCTTTAGGACTAGTCATGTTTGAAGGCTGGCTCGGAAGTGCCGTGGTAGCTACGGTCCTCGACCCCTTCATGATCACTCTGCATATGCTGCTGGCTCTTGTTATTGTTAGTTTATTAATCTATGCTCTGGCCCACTCTTATTATCTAGAGTACCCTGATCAAGGTAAAGGTTATTCCTACCCCTCCGTTATGAAAAACTTGGTCATCGGTTTATGGATTATTGTCATGGTGGAGGTCCTCATTGGAACTGACCTCCGGGCGGGACTGGAACTCATCAGAGAGGAGAGTCCCCTGCTAGAAAAAGCCAACTGGTTGAGAATGTTAAGCCCTATTAAATACCTGCACACTATCCTGGGAGTAATATTAGCTGGCATTTCCATTTACCTAGCCCGTCTTCTTTCTGGAGGAAGGACATCGCCGCTCATAAGAAATGTACTCTACGCCATTATTGGTTTGCTTATCCTTCAGATTATTCTGGGAGAAGGGATGGTTTTCTTCCAAATCCCTCAGTTACTACGGCTATTGCACATGTGGAGTGCCTCCTGGGTCATTGGTTTAGTATTAGTGTTATACACAACTTTAAAACAGAGCGAGGTATTACATGAAAACTAATCGGCTCAAGCTGATTATCATTGGTCTCTCTTTAGGGATAATCCTGCTCTTGGCGGGTGCCTCTTACGTTATCCAAAACGCCGAACGGGCCCAGCAACAAATTCCTATTTTGTATCCCTTGCCAAACTTTGATTTAGTAGACCAAAACGGAAACTCCTTTGACCCCCAAGAGCTGCAAGGGCGCCTTTCGGTTGTGGATTTCATCTTCACTTCCTGCCGGGGGCCCTGCCCGGTTCTGTCGGCCAACATGGCGGTATTGTACCGGCGTTTTAAGGGAAACACCAAGGTTCAGTTTGTCTCCATTTCTGTAGATCCTCAGCGGGACACACTCCCAGCGCTCTTGGCTTACGCCGAACGCCTGGGAGTTACAGACAACCGCTGGCGCTTCCTGCGGGGGGATTTACCGGCCGTTAAAATATTAATTGAGGAAGGATTCAAGCTTTCCGCCGATAACCTTCCCCAAGGGCATTCCACTAAGTTTGTCCTGGTAGACCAAAACGGTTATATCCGGAAGTATTATGACGGAACCCATGAAGCTAGCCTGGCCGCCCTGCAAAACGATCTCGCTCGCCTGGTAAACACACTCCGGCCCCCGTCATGATCAGTCGCATCATTCAGAAGCAATTCTACGCCTTTGGCCCCTATTTAGAGTTGGCAAAACCACGAATCGTGGTCTTGGTGCTGGTCTCTACCACCATCGGTTTTTACCTGGCAGGACAGGGAATAACCTCCTGGGCGCTGTTGGCTTTAACCTTGTTAGGTACGGGTTTAACTGCTGGCGGGGCAGGAGCCTTGAACCACTACCTAGAAAGGCACGTGGACGCCCTCATGCACCGAACCCGTTCCCGTCCCCTTCCCAAGGGTTTGATTCGACCGGGGGAGGCTTTGAGTTATGGTTTGCTTCTCGTGTTGGGGGGAGTGGCCCTCCTTGTTTGGCGGGTGAATTTATTAACCGGCTTCCTAGCGTTGTTAACCACTTTCCTTTACGTGCTGGTCTATACCCCCATGAAGCGAATCTCCTGGTTGAACACCACGATCGGAGCCATTCCAGGAGCTTTGCCCATCCTGGGAGGGTGGACCGCTGCCAACGGTTCCTTGATACTGGAAGCCTGGATCCTGTTTTTTATTATGTTTCTAGATCAGAAGAGCACACGTCTGAACTCCAGTCACTCCGGAGCACCCCGTATGCCGTCTTCTGCTTGAATAAAAAAAGTATGCCGACTTCCGCTCGAACACAAATATGAACAG